>JBEPXT010000177.1:0-6135 GCA_041641795.1 Salinigranum sp. | reverse complement strand
CCGGGGGTGATGTGAGGTCACGGATAGGCTCCTGTGTCGGGTGCGGGGAGATGTGCCGCGTCGGGAACTACGCCAGAGTACGCGCGAGGGTGTCAAGATTCTTACGCTCGTACCGGTATTTCGAACCTTCCGCGCAGAGAGACCGCTCCGCGGGCCGACACGACCCTCACTCGGCGTCGATGGGCGGCGCGGGCAACTTGTCCGCGACGGCCGCCAGGCGGTCGGTTCCGTCGACGAGGGGCATCAGCGGCATCCGGACCACGTCCGTCCCGAGCGACCCGGACATCGCGGCGAGCTGTTCGTGTTGCTGTTGCTGCCAGGCGTAGGCCACCTCGCAGGACTCGTCGACCCCTTCGAGAAGCTTGTTCACCACCACGAACCCGACGGGTATCCCGGTCTCTTCGAGCGTGTCCAGCAGGCGCTCGGTCTCCGCCAGCGCCATCCGCTCGGGCAGGGTGACGACCCGGAACTCGGTCCGCTCGGCGTCGCGCAGGCGCTCCCCCACCTGCTCCATCACGCTCTCTATCCGGGCGAGGTCCTTCGAACTCACCTGCGACCCGACGGACGACTCGTCGCCGTTTCCGAGCACGCCCTTGACCACGGAGGCCATGCCGCCCATCCGGGAGCGCAGCTTTACGAGTTTGCCCATCGTCGAACCCATCACGTCCGGCAGTTCGAGGAGGCGGAGCGTGTGTCCGGTCGGCGCCGTGTCGAAGACGACGTACTCCCAGTTCTCGTGGTCGTCGTACTCGGCGAACAGGTCGACGACGGCGACTTCGTCGGCGCCCGGGACGAGTCCGCGCTCTGTCACCTCGGTGACGTCCTCGCTGTCGACGTCGACGCCGAGCGACTGGGCGTCGTTCAGCAGCGACTCGAACGCCTCGCCGTAGCGCTCCCGGAACCGCTCGCGCGGGTCGATTTCCAGCGCGTGTAACTCGGGCAGGTCCGTCACCCGCGTCGGCGTCCCGTACACCTCGCTCTCGAACACGTCTCCCAGCGAGTGCGCCGGGTCGGTCGAGACCACCAGCGTTCGCTTGCCCTCGCGGGCGAGCTGGTACCCGGTTGCGGCCGCCAGTGTCGACTTCCCGACGCCGCCTTTCCCCCCGTACAGGATAAATTCGGTCACAGTCGCCGTACCCGCTGGTGGGACAAAGCACTTACTGGACGCGCCGGCGGTCGGGCGAGGGTCACTCGCGGCCGGTCCACTCCGAGCGCTGCTGCTCGACCCGCCGAATCTCGTCGGCGAACTCCCGGTGTGCGTACAGCACGTCGGTGGCCGTGACGATACCGATGACCGACAGTCTCTCGACGACCGGGAGTTTCTTGATGCCCTCTCGTTTCATCGTCCGCACCGCCGTCTGGACGGACGCGCTGGGACCGACCGTTTCGAGGGGGTGGCTCATCGCGTTCCGGACGGGTACCTCGTCGAACGTGCGGCCGGTCTGAACCCCGACCCGGAGCACGTCCGTCTCGGTGACGATGCCGACGGGGTCGCCGTCCCGCGCGACCACGACGCTCCCGACCCGCTCCCGGAGCATGCGCTCTGCGGCGTCGTACAGGCTGGCGCCGACGTCGCAGGTCACCACCGCCGTCGACATGATGTCGCTCACGCGCATGGTGAGCGGGTGTCGTTCCACCGCCCTCACTGTTCCGCCGGCGAAGGGAATCACATATGTCCAACGATTACGGATACTCGACCAGACACCTGTGTTAATTCCGTCTATATCGTGACGATTTCCCTCGACGTTCGTCGACAGACCGAGATTGTGGCCCCAATACTGCGCCCTCGGTCCGTCTCGGCGCACTACTCACCGTTATCTCATAATTAATAACCCGTCCCGCTCTAGGGCCCCCAATGCCAGAACGAAACCCATTCGATGCAATCCGAGACGTCGAGGTCGACGGGACCTCGTACAAGATGGCAGACCTCTCCGCGCTCGAATCGGCGGGGCTGGTCGACGACCTGTCTCGACTCCCGGTGAGCATCCGCATCCTGCTGGAATCCGTCCTCAGGAACGTCGACGGGGACGACGTCACCGAAGAGGACGTCCGGAACGCCGCCTCGTGGGCACCGGACGTCCCGGACGTCGAGGTGCCGTTCACGCCCTCGCGCGTCGTGCTCCAGGACCTCACCGGCGTCCCGGCCGTCGTCGACCTGGCGGCGCTCCGGTCGGCGGTCGACCGCAACGACCGCGACCCGACCCTGGTCGAACCGGAGGTCCCCTGCGACCTCGTCATCGACCACAGCGTCCAGGTCGACTTCTTCGGGTCCGAGGAGGCCTACGAGAAGAACGTGGAACTGGAGTACGAGCGAAACGCCGAGCGCTACAGGGCGCTCAAGTGGGCCCAGAACGCCTTCGAGAACTTCCGGGTCGTGCCGCCGGGCACCGGCATCGTCCACCAGGTGAACCTGGAGTACCTCGGCCAGGTGGTCCACGAACGCGAACAGGACGGCGAGACGTGGCTGTTGCCGGACACGCTGGTCGGCACCGACAGCCACACGCCCATGATCGGCGGCATCGGCGTCGTCGGGTGGGGGGTCGGCGGCATCGAGGCCGAGGCGGCGATGCTCGGCCAGCCGATTACCATGAAACTCCCCGAAGTGGTCGGCGTCCGACTCGAGGGCGAACTCCCGGAGGGCGCGACGGCGACGGACCTCGTGTTGCACGTGACCGAGCGACTCCGCGAGGTCGGCGTGGTCGACCGGTTCGTCGAGTTCTTCGGCCCGGGCGTCGGGAACCTCACCGTCGCCGACCGCGCGACCATCTCCAACATGGCGCCCGAGCAGGGGTCGACAATCAGCGTCTTCCCGGTGGACGAGTCCACCCTCGACTACCTCGAACTCACCGGCCGGGACGACGAGCACATCGAACTGGTCCGCGAGTACCTCGACGCGCAGGGCCTGTTCGGCGAGCAGGAACCCGAGTACACCGAGACGGTGGAACTCGACCTCTCGACCGTCGAACCCAGCCTCGCCGGACCCAAACGGCCACAGGACCGCGTCCCGATGGGCGAGATGGGGGTTCACTTCCGGGAACTGGTCGCCAACGAGTTCGGCGAGCAACTGACCGAAATCGACGACGCGGACGTCGACCGCTGGATAGACGACGGCGGCCAGGGCGGCGACTGGAGCGACGGTGACGGCGGCGAGGGCGCCGTCGCCCAGCACAAACCCCCCGAGGTCGGTGACCTCGACAAGCGCGTCGAGGTGGACCTCGACGGCGAGACGACCGAAATCGGACACGGGAGCGTCGTCGTGAGCGCAATCACCTCGTGTACGAACACCTCGAACCCGTCGGTGATGCTCGCGGCGGGGCTACTCGCCCGCAACGCCGTCGAGAAGGGCCTCGACGTCCCGCCGTACGTGAAGACGAGTCTGGCCCCCGGAAGCCGCGTCGTCACGGCCTACCTGGAGGAGTCGGGACTGCTCCCGTACCTGGAGGACCTCGGGTACAACGTCGTCGGGTACGGCTGTACGACCTGCATCGGGAACGCCGGCCCGCTTCCGGACCCGATAGAGGCGGCCATCGACGAACACGACCTCTGGACGACGAGCGTCCTCTCGGGCAACCGGAACTTCGAGGCGCGCATCCACCCGAAGATTCGGGCGAACTACCTGGCGAGTCCGCCGCTCGTCGTCGCCTACGGCCTCGCGGGCCGGATGGACATCGACCTGGAGACCGACCCGCTGGGCACCGACGAGAACGGCGACCCCGTCTTCCTCGCAGACCTCTGGCCCGACGCCGACGAACTCCACGAGGCGATTCACGACAGCGTCGACCCCGCGATGTTCGAGGAGAAGTACGCCGACGTCTTCGAGGGCGACGAGCGGTGGGACGCCCTCGAAGCCCCCACGGGCGACGTCTACGAGTGGGACGAGGAGTCGACGTACATCCGCGAACCGCCCTTCTTCACGGACTTCCCGCTGGAGGCACCCGGCGTCTCGGACGTCGAGGACGCCCGGGCGCTGATGCTGCTGGGCGACACCGTCACCACCGACCACATCAGTCCGGCGGGCCCGTTCGGTCCCGACCTGCCCGCCGGCCAGTGGCTCATGGACCACGGCGTCGAGCCTCACGAGTTCAACACCTACGGCTCGCGCCGGGGCAACCACGAGGTGATGATGCGGGGCACCTTCGCCAACGTCCGCATCGAGAACGAGATGCTCGACGACGTGGAGGGCGGCTACACCGTCCACCACCCGTCGGGCGAGGAGACGACGGTGTTCGAGGCCAGCGAGCGCTACCGCGAGGAGGGCATCCCGCTTGTGGTCCTCGCGGGCGTCGAGTTCGGCACCGGGTCGAGTCGTGACTGGGCGGCCAAGGGGACGGACCTCCTCGGGGTGAAAGCGACCATCGCCGAGAGCTACGAGCGCATCTACCGCGACAACCTCGTCGGGATGGGCGTCCTGCCCCTGCAGTTCCAGGACGGCGACGGGTGGGAGAGCCTCGGCCTCGACGGCACCGAGTACTTCTCCATCCACGGCCTCGACGACGGCCTGGACGTGAACGACGAACTCACCGTCGTCGCCGAACACGAGGACGGCACGACCACCGAGTTCCCGGTGACCGCGCAGGTCGGCACGCCCGCCGCGGTGCGGTACGTCGAGCACGGCGGCATTCTCCACTACGTGCTCCGGCGACTGCTCACCGAGGAGTAACTGAACCGATCGGCTTCACTCCTCCCGTCGTTCGACCACCTCGATTCCGACCTAAATCGGCACGGCAGGGTCACCCTACCAGCGCCGAAGTCCCTGTCACTCCTGAATTTCAGCGTCTCCACCGGCGGCGCGTCACGCTGGCCGGGTTCGTCGCCTGCCTCATCGCCGCCGGCGATGGTGGTCAGGACCGTTCTCTTGAGGTCGACGACGACGGAGTACGGGACGCTCTCGCCGATCGTCGGTGGTCACTCTCAGGCGACACCGACGACACGCTCTGTGTTGGCTTCGACGCGATGGACGACGCCGAAAACGGGCCGGCGCTGAAGCGTCCGACGGCCGTCCGGTGGGTGACCTCTCCCCAGCCCCTCGTTCGCGTGGAAGCCCCCGACCTGGCGACCGGACCTACCTGCTCGGCGACGCGGCCACGCACGTCCCGCTGGCGGACGCGGGGCTCTCCAGCGGGTGGGTGCTCGAACCGGCCGACGCGGTCACGGTTCTGGTCGAGTACCGGATACCGCCGTCTGCGGGCGACGACGTCCAGACCGACGGCGTGACGTTCGACGTCGCGTTCTCGCTCGAAGACGTTCCCCACCGAGTCGGATAATTCCCCGCACGCGCGGCGGGTCTCCGACCCGCTGGCACGCACGAGCGGGAACGATAGCGGAAATGGGCGCGTATCCTGTCAGTAGACAGTATTTAATTTATCAGCCATTGAGAACCATCTCCTTAACAGATGAGTAAGGGGCCACGACGTTTACCCGTGCAGAAGCACATGGGGGAAATATAACTGATGCAACGGCCTGACTACATCGACGCCTCTTACTGCCCGATATGCAGTGACGAGATGGATTTCGTCGGAACCACGGACACTGGACTCGCGCAGTTCCTCTGCATGAACTGCAAGCAACGGCGGGAGCAATTCGTCGGCATAGAGGCGGTCAACCGGTTCCGTCGGACAGCCGACTGACGGTATTTACACGAACGACCATCATGTTCACTTCGATATTAATACCGACTCTCTTTATTGTTGATTAGTACGAACCGTATATAGTGGGACGTAACTACGTACCGTCCATTCCTTGGTGTTGGTAGTGTACCCCATGTGTGTGGCACAGGACAGTCGTCGGGCGGCAGACCGCCCACCACGGAACGGCGAGGTGTCACCGTGAGCCGGGAGGTCGACGAGTGGTGGACTGTCGCGATGGTGTCGGATTCGGACACGGACAGGTATAGAATCAGCTATCGACCCGACTCGCTTCTGCTCTCTATCGTCACGGCCGTCGCCGCCGTCACGGGGCGCGACCCTATCTCGCTTCCGCCGCTCGGGGAGTCGATAGACACAGACGCTCTGGAGACTCTGTTCGGGGCTGACGCCACCACCGACGACGCGGCACAACTCGAGTTCGTCTACTCGGGGTGTCGCGTCTCGGTCCGTGGCGACGAGACGCTCCTCCTGATGCCCCAGAAGTCGTCCG
>JBEPXT010000176.1:0-6270 GCA_041641795.1 Salinigranum sp. | reverse complement strand
AGCGATTCCGAGCCAAACACATCCAACGGAATCATTCGTTTCGGACACCGCTAGCGCGGTGTCCTTGCCCTCTTTGATTTCAGAGCAGCAGCTGAACTCTATCAACAATCTCCTACAGAAGAGCGTACTCGGAATGCACCCCCGAAACAGTTCGAGGGAGGACGCTCGGGGTTGCGCGTTGCGCCGCTGTAGAGTGGGTGTGTGGACGTGTCGTCGTACGTGAGCCCGAAGCCCGTCCGAGAACAGTGTCGAGTCGTGTGGGTCGGCTCGACTTGCTCTACAGAGACACCCCGTGAGGCCTCGTATACACGGTCCTCGACCAACCGCCGTACCGTCCCGATATGGTGTACCGACCCAGTTTCCATGGTGTATTCTGGAATGATTTTATGGTAATTGGCGTCAATTAATGTCACTGAGGAACAAGATGACCGACGCTATCATCGAATACATGCGGGGCATCAACCGGGTGTTCAGGTACGTCCCCAACTGGACCCCTGGACAGCATCGAGAGCTCGGGGACGTGGGTTTCTTCGACCGGGGGGTGTTCGAACACCGGACGTCGCTCGACGAATTCGACATCGAATTCACCGTCCGTGAGGACCCGTCGCCCGCAGACTACACGACGATGGCTAGTCGCGGTGTAGACGTCAAATTCTCCGCAAAAGGTCAACTTTCAGAGGGGTTCCAGGCGATTACGCAGGCGGAGGTGGGCGCGCGAATCGAGTTCTCGCACCGAAATGCGTTCCTCTTCTCCGCACCGAGATGCCGAGAACACGAAATTGAAGAGAAATCCCGGGTGAAACGGGAGCTGATACGGGTGTTAGAGCAGGGAGAGGGAGAGTGGAAAGAGAACGACGTGGTGATTACGGCCCTGGTCGAGGCCCCCTCTGCGACGATACTCATCTCTGAGTCCTCCGAGAGTGCCATCGAACTCAGAGCGACGGGTGACGTCGGTCAGAACTGGTTCAATCTCGGGGGGCTGGGGGCCAACGTGGAGGAAGCCTGGTCCAGCGGGACGATGACGAAGGTGATCGCCGAAGAGCGAATCACACCGCTGTTCAAGCCGCTCCGCGTGAAACGCGACTTTCTCGAACGGTTGTTCCAACTGTGGCAGGGCAGACGCCCCCGGGTCGATGAACATGTGATGCACGGGCTGGGTGATTCGGGCACTGACGTCCCCTACGACGTTTACGAAGCAGTGGATGCGGACGAGGACATCGAGGAGTTCTTCGAGTGGGCGTACGAGGACGACAGGCTGGCAGACGACCTGTTCGAGGAAGTGCCCATCGACGACGTGCTCGCCGGGCTCTGACGGCCTCGTTCGCGACGTCTCGGTCGAATCACTGCCTCTTGCGGATCAAGAAACCGATCGTGAAAACCAAGCGACGGTGCGACTCGCCTCGACAGGACGCGTACGTACCGTTCGACCGGCGAGCCCGGGTATGGACGATTCGCTCGTCTCACGGGGATTGAAAAAGGGGAGCCAAGAACAACGAGTTAATACACACCCCGTGAAGTCCGACTGATGAATCTCGAATCGAGAGTGGCAGGCCGTCCCGTGTTCGTCACCGGGGCGGACGGCTTTCTCGGCTCACACCTCGTCGACGAACTCGTCGAACACGGCGCCGAGGTCCACGCCTTCGTGCGGGCGACGGCCAGCGGGGGCCTGAACAACATCCACCACCGGCGCGACGAGATCACGGTTCACCGGGGGGACCTCCGCGACAGGCACTCGGTTCGCGAGGCACTATCGGTACTCGAGGGCCACGCGGATTCGATAATTTTCCACCTGGGTGCCCAGACGCACGTGGGCGAGTCGTGGGACCGGCCCTACGAGACGCTCGACACGAACGTGATGGGGACGTTCAACCTGCTCCAGTCGGTCGTGGACCTCGACCTGGACGTCTACAGGCTGTCGACCGCCGGCACCAGCGAGGAGTACGGCGACGTCGACCCGGAGACGACCGAGAATCACGTCTACGGAGAGGACGGCCGGGTGCTGTTGAGCGAGCGGTCCCCAGTCAACCCGCAGAGCATCTACGCGACCTCGAAGGTGGCCGCGGATTTCTTGACGATGAACTTCCACGACGCCTACGGCCTGCCGACGATTACCACCCGGATGTTCAACGGGTACGGCCCGCGGCAGAGTCCGCGGTGCATCACGGGCACCGTCATCACGCAGGCGCTCGAACGCGACGTCGTCGAACTCGGGAACCTCACCCCGAAACGCGACCTGTGCTACGTGAGCGACAGCGTCCGGGGGCACCTCCACGTCGCACTCCAGGGAACTCCCGGCCAGCAGTACGTCTACGGCTACGGCGAGAGCGTCTCGATGCGAGAGTGGGCTGGCCTCATCCTCGACGTCGGTTCCGAACACGGCTACTGGGACGACCCCGAAATCGTCCAGGACGAGGACCGCTACCGCCCGGGAGACAGCGACGTCGAGGAACTGCTGGCCGACTACCGGAAACTGCACGAAGAAACCGGCTGGGAGCCGCAGGTATCCTGGCGCGAGGGCGTCCGGCGGACCATCGACTGGTACGCCAACAACAAGCTCGCGTGGGACGGGCGGGTCGACTGGCGGTGACCGAGGCCGACGTCTTCGGGCGACGATAGTCCCAGTTCGACGCGCCAGCGACGACGCAACTGGACCCGGGTCGATTCACGACCACCGCTTCCGTCACACGATTCAAGCGGGCTCCCGTCGAAAGCCCGTCGTGAGCATCCTGTTCAGGCCACGGCACGTCGAGGCAATCCGCGACGGCAGGAAGACGGCGACGAGACGACTGTGGGCCGACACCTACCCGCGACCGAGGGACGGTTCGGTCCGCGCCGCCGTGACCGAACTGTTCACGCCCCTGGAGGAGGCGACGTGTTTCATCCGAATCACCAACGTCTACCGAGAACCGCTCGGGGAGATGACCCCCGAGGACGCCCGAAAGGAGGGCGGCTACGACCTCGATGAGTTCCGAGCGGCGTGGGAGGAAATCAACGGCGAGGGGAGCTGGGACCCCGACCAGGTCGTCGACGTGGTCGAGTTCGAGTACGTCGGCCGCCACCCGCCGGACGGGACGGCGTGAGAGCGCTGCCGAGAGGAGTGACGTCCCCTGAATGCGACCTCGTGAACCGGTCCCGTGGTCGACCCCCGGGCACGCTGCCTGTCCGGCATAACGGTAATGTGACAGAGTTTCGTACTAACCACGTACCGAGCCAGGACACTCGCGTCACCCGTCGCCGATGCGACTGGTGTCCGACCGGGTGACGTCGGTGGGAGCCCATCGACTCGACAGTTGGCTCAGACAGGTGCGCCCCGTATGAACGAACGGTCCCGACTCGCGCTCGTCGTGTGGAGCATCCTCGTTTCACAGGTGTTGCTCTATCCGGGCCTCGACGAGACAGTCTCAGCACTCGGCGGGGGAGACAGTATTCTCGCAAGGACGTGGTTCCTCGTCGCCGAGTTCGCCGCGTTCGTCGTCTGCGCCGTCCTGTGGGGAGTCGCCAGCGACTCGCTGGGTGTGCGGATGCCGCTCGTCGTCGTCGGAGCGGCGGGCGGCGCTGCGAGCTATTTTGCCGTCGCGCTGGCGCCCCAACTGGGGGCCGGTTTCGGGGTCGTGTTACTGCTTCGTGTGGTCGGTGGCGCGTTCACCATCGGTGCGTTCTCCCTCTCGATCACGCTGCTGATGGACCTCTCGGGCGGCCACGGCAGAAATATGGGCGCAGCCGGGACGGCAATCGGCCTCGGAGCAGCACTCGGCGCGATTGGCGGCGGTCAGCTCGCGACGCTCGGTCCCCTCGTGCCGCTGTACGGGGGCGGAGTCCTCCTCGCCGGCTCGGCCGCCCTCGCTGCGACTATCCCCAACCGGAACATCGGCGGGGGGCTCCCCATCAGCACGGTCGTCCGCCGAATCCAGTCGTATCCGACCCTCCTGGTTCCGTTCGCCTTCGGCTACATCGACCGCCTGACCGCCGGGTTCTTTGCGCTGGTCGGCGTCGCCTACTTCAGAGACGCGTTCGGTATCGACGCCGCGACAGCGGGCGTCACGCTGGCGCTGTTTTTCGTGCCCTTCGCGGCGTTGCAGTACCCCGTCGGCTGGCTGTCCGATCACGTTGGACGGTTCCTCCCGGTCGTCGTCGGCTCGCTGCTGTACGGGGTCACCATCGTCGCCGTCGCACTCGCACCCGGATACGGCGTTGCGGCCGCCCTGATGGTGCTCGTTGGTGTCTGCGGGGCGTTCGTTTCGCCGACGACGATGGCACTCGTCACCGACATCGTCCCGGCGACAGAGCGTGGCGCCGCGATGGGTGGCTTCAACGTCTTCGGCAGCCTCGGCATGCTGAGTGGGTTCGTCGTCGGCGGCGTAGTGACCGAACTGTACGGCTATCTACCGGCGTTTCTCGCCGTCGGTGGACTGGAAATCGGAATCGCGGTACTCGCCTCCAGGGCAGTCTACCGAATCACGTCGTCCAGAGAGAATTCGGCGCTCGTGAGTGCGTAGGCGGGCACGTACGCGACAGGCGAGTTAGTCGGTTGAACTGGTATGCCGACGGGCGAGAGTGAACGAGCACGTGCGCCCGCCTCACTCGACCGCCAAAACCCGCCCAGGTGGTATAAAACGTGCCGCGCTGACTTTTCAGCGGGTGTATTCAGCACCGGTCTCAACAGGCAATCGCTGGTCGAGGAGTTCAACAACATATCCAGCCGAACTACGTTTCGGAGAATTCCGAGGTGCCGCATTCCGGACATTCATCGAAATGCAGTGGCTCGGGAGTGCCAACTGTGAGACCCATGAGGGTGAGACCACAGTTTTCGCACTCCACGTTTTCAGGCATTTTCGTAGATACGAGCCAAGACTGTTAACACCCACCTGGCTAAAATATTAGGTGATATTCGCAATCGAGTTAAAATTTAGATTGGAATTTCAGAATATACCACAGATATTCTGGGAAATTTCCAGTACGAGTCTCCGGATACTTCGTACATTCCGCTCCCAGATGTAGCAAGCTGACGATTTCGCACAGCTGTGCAGCAGCGCGGTTGGTCGTTCTGCTCGAGTGCTGTCGGGAGCGGCGCGCAGGATAGCGTGTACTACTCGCGCGCCCCTGCTCGGCCGGTCAGTTGGCTATGAACCGGGCAATCCAGACGATCGGAATAACCGGGATAGCCAGTCCGGTGACCACGAGCACGATAGCGATCACGATTTTCTCGCCGCGGCTCGATTCGTGCCAAATCGACTGCCACATGTCGTCTATCGACTGTGCCGTTCGCTGGAGTAAACCCGCCATACCTGAAACAGTGGACACAGAGACGGAAAACCGCACGGCCTGCAGTGGGTGGTCGACCTCGTGCCACAGCATCCGCGACGTCCGCTTTCCGGGCCACGGAAGACGCGACGACGCGGAGTTCAGAACCGATATTCGCCAGTCGAGGGGCGCTCGGTGTAATCCGACTGGAGTCCGAGGACGCCCCGGACGGCGTCCTGGAACGTGACCTCCTCTATCTCGACGCCGGAGTGGGTACTGTAGACGGCCATCATGGACGACTGCTGTCGTCGGCGGAGACCGGCGAAGAGTGCGACGAACAGGACGGCAGGGGTTACGCTGAGCACCGCCATCAGGACTATCGCGTGTACGACGGACATACGTAGGTATTCGACGACACCGTACGTAGCCGTACTAGCTTGCTGTATAGCAGGCCAGCGAGAGCGGTACTATCATGTTAGGTACTCCCGGCTAACCTGGGGGTTTCCGCCTTGCGTCTCTGTGAAACGGGTGAGCGTCGATTTTCGTCGCGAGTTCTCGATGGGCGTCCAGTCTTTCGACGGGTGCGTTCGACCACTCGGCTCTCCTGCCGCTGCAAGCGAGAGAAGCGCAGGTTGTCTCACTCTCCGTGCGAACGCCACGCGTCAATCGCAGCCAGTACGCTTTACTCGGGGCCAGCGGTCACGGCGAAATGCGGCAGGTCAACCTCCGGGTCTATCAGGACAAACGGGACGACGTCGAGGCGGTGCTGGAACCCCACGACCTGGACTACCTGGCGATCCGGGATGCGGGCGACGAAGACGAGGACGCCGGCACACTGTTCCTGTTTCCGCTGCCCAGCCAGGCAGTAACCGACGTGTTCGACGACCTCAACGACGCCGGCGTCGACGAGGAGGCGTACACGGTCTTCACGAACGCTTCGCACGCCGAGACGCCCCGATTCGACCAGATCCAGCAGGCCACGTCGGGACGATTCTCAGCGTTTTCATCGCTACCGCGGGGCTACTGCTC
>JBEPXT010000175.1:0-6390 GCA_041641795.1 Salinigranum sp. | reverse complement strand
TCGGGGACCTCGAACGTTCTATCGAGGTACGGCGGAACCCGCCTCGAGAACGACTCCCCCGACGTTCCGTAGAACCACCGCTTGGGGATGAGATACCAGAAACGCGGATGGTGAACCATGTACTGCCCCCAATCCTCAACTTCTGGGAGCGACGCGTACTCGGAGTACGGGCCGACCGGGGGTGCAAACGGCCGGGGGGAGACCACGTCCAGCTGGGTACCGGCCTCGGCCAGCGACTTCAGAATCCGGCGGTTGAAGAGACTACGATAGGGAGCAATGGCATCTGGGTGGTTTAGGGCGCTCGCAATTGCAGAGTACATCGAGGTCCTCGTCAGTCGGTTCTCTGTTCGCAAATACTGAAAGTTATTTCCTTGTTAGCCCAGTACACGGCCGTTGCATGTCGTTATCGCCGACATAACTTTTCCCCGGCAAACAGTAACGAATAATGAGTGAATGGAGCGACAAGTGACAGATAGTGACCGTTCACGCATACAGACTCTCAAGACAGTAGGAGAGCGGCCGGTCACCGCTGCAACAGTCATCATCGTCACCTACGAGCGCGAGAAGCCGGAGCTGTTAGACACACTAAACGCGCTCGGAGACCAGACTGTCGACAGCTTCGAGACGATTGTTCTCGACAACGGAACCGATTGGGACCTGGAATCGCTCCTCGCTGACATTCCCGAGGTCACTCACTACGTCGAGTTCACCGAGAACTACGGCGTCAACGTCGCCCGGAACGTGGGAGCGAAGCTGGCACAGGGCGACCTGCTGATATTTCTCGACGACGACGGGATTCCGGCGCCGAACTTCGTCGAGGAGCACCTGTCGGCACACCAGACACACGACATCGTCGCCGCCCGCGGGAAGATACGCCCGAAATCTGCCACGTTCTACAACCGGCTCGCTACGTGGTACGACCTCGGAAATCAGACGTTCCCCTATCTTCTGGACGTCGAAGGTAACACGTCCGTCGACCGGGACATCTACTTCGAAGTGTCAGGTTTCAGTGAGGAGATATGGGGCCACGAAGGCGTCGAACTGACCAACAGGCTCATCAAGCATTCGGGTCGCGAGCGCGTCATTTACTATCCAGACGCCGTCATCTATCACGACTTCGTGAACGACATCGCGTCCGTCGTGCGGAAGAAGGCGAGACACCGCTACTATCGACGGGAACTCGAGGACTCGCACCCGGAGTTGTTCAGCCTCTTCGGACAGTACGCGGACGTCCCGGCGACCAGGGGTGGCGACTGGAGCTTCCCCGTGAAGTCGGCGGTGTTCCTCGTCAACAGAGCGACTAACTACTTCGCGCGTCTGTTCGAGTCCCGGTTCGTCTGCGACGGCGGTGCGTCGACCGAGTGAGCGTTCTCACGGGCTGGCGACCCAGAATCTTCGAGGGTGAAGCGAGCAGCAACGACGCGGGACACGAGGACGGCGCGTCCTCCGACCGCAGTCACCCCGCGAATCGAAATGCCGTGTCAAACCTTAGTGTGCATGAGGTATACTACCACGCCACGGCATGAGCGACCAATCTCGACCGAACGTCCTGCTCATCGTTCCAGACGACCAGCGGTTCGATACGATTCACGCGCTCGGGAACGAACGCGTCGAAACGCCCACTCTAGATTCACTCGTCCGGACGGGGTGTACATTTTCGCGCCACCACAATATGGGCTCGGACCGAATGCCGGTCTGCATTCCGGCGCGGGCAATGCTGCACAGCGGGAGGACCCTGTTCCACCTCGAAGGGCCTGGCGGTATGACCACCGAGCATCCAACGCTCGCCGAGGCGTTCGGAAACGCGGGCTACCGGACGTACGCCACCGGAAAGTGGCACAACGGGACCGAGTCGTTCGCGCGTTCCTTCGACGACGGTGACACCCTCTTCTTCCACGGGATGGGGAACCACTGGAACGTTCCGGTATCCTCGTGGTATCCGCCGGGAGAGTATCCCGACCCACGTCCCCGCCGTCTCGATCTCGGAGAGGGCAGCGTAAAATCCGTCCAGCAGTCGTACGACCGGTACGTCTCGGGAACGCATTCGAGCGAACTGTTCACTGACAGCCTGGTCGAATTCCTCCGCTCACACGCCAACTCGTCCGAGGACCGGCCGTTTTTCGCCTATATGGCCACCATGGCTCCGCACGACCCCCGGACAGCGCCCGGCGAGTATCACGAGCGATACGACCCTGCTGACATCGAACTCCCGGACAACGTTCTCCCGAAACATCCGTTCGACAACGGCGAACTGGATATTCGAGACGAGCATCTCGAAAACACGCCGCGCGACGAGGCGAACGTCAGACAGCACATCGCCGACTACTATGCCATGATCACGCATCTGGACGCCCAGATCGGGCGCGTACTGACGGCGTTAGAGGAGACAGGCCAGTACGAGAACACGATCGTAGTGTACGTTGGTGACCACGGACTCGGTCTGGGGAGTCACGGACTGATGGGGAAACAGAACCTGTACGAGCATAGCGTCCGGGTCCCGTTCGTCGTCTCCGGCCCTGGCGTCCCCGAAGACGAACGACGGGACGTCCTGAGTTGCCACTACGACCTCTACCCGACGCTCTGCGACCTCGCTGGGTTAGACGTCCCCGATTCCGTCGACGGCGAGACGCTCGTCCCAGCGATGGACGACCCTGACGTAGAGCCCCGGGACTCACTGGTTCTCGCGTACAGGGACCTCCACCGGGCAATACGCGAAGACCGGTTCAAGCTGATCGAGTACTACGTCGAGGGCGAGCGTCGCACGCAACTGTTCGATCTCGAGGCCGACCCGTCCGAGACGACCGACCTATCTGACGACGACGAGTTTGCAGCGGAACGTGAGCGCCTCTCAGAGCGCCTCGACGCCCGGCGGGCCGCGATGGACGACCCGATGCTCGACGAGTAGCGAACGATGCTCGACGAGTAGCGAACTCCGCTACGTAGTGGGTTGTTGCGGAACGAGTTCCCCCGTTTTGCGTTACTGTCCCGACGGGGAGTGGTTGACGGCGTGGAGGATAATCGCGGTGAAGTACGCGAAGACGCCGACGAGGGTGAACAGGACCGAGCCGAGAGAGATTCCGAGCGGGAAGTTTCCGGTCCCCACGTAGTTCTGGAACGTCACGTAGGCGAGGACGAGTCCGAGGAGGAGGCTCGCGAATCCCGGAATGCCGAGCAACGCGATGGGTCGTCGCTGTTCCATCGTGACGAAGATGTTCTTGACCAGTTCCAGGCCGTGCGTGACCGGGTTCTGACTGTTCGCGTTCGTGACGTCGTAGTCGACCCTCGTCCCGACTTCCTCGAACGCGTACCCGTGGTTGTGAGCGTGGAAGATGATGTCCGTGCTGGCGTTCATCCCTTCGCCGATGTCGGGGTCGGCGGCAAGCGATTCGATCGCCTCCCGATTGTACACCCGGAACCCGCTCTGCGTGTCCTTGATGTACGATTCCGAACGGAGCGACCCGAGGCTCACGTTCATCAGGAGGTTGACGACGCCGATGCCGAACCGACGGTACACCGGCATGTCCGTCTCGGCGCCCGGAACGAATCGACTTCCGATGACGATGTCGGCGTCGGCCGAGCGCTGGGATTCGACCATCTTGGGAATGTCGGAGGGCGCGTGCTGGCCGTCCGCGTCGATGACTGCCAGGTGACCGGCGCCCCGCTGGGACGCCTGTTCGAAGATGGTCTTCAGGGCGCCGCCGTATCCGCGATTCCGACCGTGGCGAATGACGGTCGCTCCCGCCTGTTCTGCCAGCTGTGCCGTGTCGTCGGTGCTACCGTCGTCGACGACCAGCACCTCGTCGACGTACTCGAGCGCTTCGGAGACCACATCGGAGATGGTCCCGGCTTCGTTGTACGCCGGGATGCCGGCGATAACCGTCGTCTCGCCCCGGGACTCGGTTTCGGGAATCGCATCGACGACGTTCGAGTTGCGGTCGGCCAGCGTGGCCACCGACTGGCCGAAGTCGATAGATTCGTACGGCGTCGTCTGGAGAATCAGTCCAGAGTGACCGCGTGCGCGAGAGACCATCTCGAGCCCGCTCCGAACGGTTTCCTCGGACGCGCCCTCCACCGAAACGACCGTCGCACCGAGTCCTTCGGCCAGGCGAGTCGCCTCGGAGTCTGTCGTGCCCGCGGAGGCCAGATACACGTGGAACCCGTGCATCGACGCCTCCAGAACGGACCTGACGATAGCGTCCGTGTGGCCCGGCGTGACGACGATACCGACCGCCGGCCCCGCTGCCGTCGTCTCGGCGCTCTCACTCTCGCGTTCGACGTGCCCAGACTCGCCGGGTCGGTCGAACACGTTCGGCCAGGTGTGCTCGGGCCATCCGCCGTCGCGACCGATCCCCGGGCGTTCGTCGCCGGGACTCTCGTCGACGTTCGCACCTTCGACCTGCTCCCCCAGATGGGTCCCAGCCCCGACAGTCATCAACTGCGGACCGGTCTCGGCGTCGACCGGTTCGACGAGCAGTCGGGTCGGTTGCGAGAACAGTCGCGTTGCGTCTTCGCGCGAGTATTCCACCCGGTAGTCGGCCGTGACAGTCTCGTGGGGGTCGACGTCGACCCGGTACTCCATGAGGCGCGGGCCGGCGAGTCGCCACTCGGACCCGCCCGAGTCGGACGCTGCCGGCGAGACGCCGGCCTCCTGCGTCGGTACGGCCTCGAACAGACGGACTGTCAGGGGGGCGTCGCTCTCGGAAGTGATCTCGAATCGGATCGTCGACTCGCGGACGGCGTCGTCCAGGAACGACTTCCGGACGTGGATATCGAGGTCGGTTTCGACCACCGTCTCGCGTTCGTCGAGGCTCATTGACGCTCCGTAGCTGTGTTCTCGCAGTCGTCGGTCATCGTTACGGCCCCCTCACGGGCGCCTGCTGTTCTTGCAGTCGACGCTCCGCTCGCTCCCGGTCCTCGGGATAGCCGACGTCGACTCGCCAGCCGTCCAGTCGGACGGCGTCGATGGTTCGACCGCTATCGATGAGCAGGTCAATCGCGTCCGAGAGTTCGTACTCGCCGCGGTCGGAGGGTCGAACGAGTTCGCACGCGGAGAAGATGGCCGGCGAGAACGTGTAGAAGCCGGTCATGACCAGATTCGACGGCGGGTCGTCCGGCTTCTCGACGACCGCTGTAATCTCGCCGTCCGCGTTCGTCTCACAGACGCCGTATCGGTCGGCTTCGTCCCAGGGGACGTCTTCGACGAGGAACGCCGCGTCGGCGCGTCGTTCCTGCTGGCGGTCGACGACGTCCTCTAGATTCGCCTGGAAGACGTTGTCGGCGAGCATGAGCATGAAGTCGTCGTCGACGTGGTCAGACGCAGTCAGGAGGGCGTGCGCGAGTCCGTTCTGTTCGTGCTGGTGAGTGTACGTGATGGAGACACCGCGGAACTCGTCCCCGTAGTGGGAGACTATCTGATCGTTCAGGTAGCCGACCACGACGACGAGCTCGTCGGCGCCGAGGTCGACGAGTTGCTCGAAGCAGTGAGTGAGGAGCGGCGCTCCGTCCACCTCGACCATGGCCTTGGGAGTGTCTTCGGTCAACGGCCGGAGGCGTGTTCCCTCACCTGCGGCGAGCACTACCGCTTTCATCCTGTTCGATGGAAGACGCTCTCGGGCTATTGTAACACGCAAGATAATCTGGAGCCGGTGATGCTAAATTAACATTAAGACCCCTCTATATGACGCCCGTCTGACGGCCCGTTCGGTGGGATACCGCTCGCCACACCCACGAGCGAGGAGTACGAGCCGTTCGACAGTTGTCGCGAACAGACCATCATCCGCCCCAGAATTTGTGCCCGGAGTACAGCGTTCGGCACCGATGGATGGGTGCCCCAGCCACTCTATCCGGAAATTGAAACAGTCTCACTCCTCGTATATGACACACATAATATATCCGGATGGAGAGTATCTGGGATGGCGAAGTCACTTACCCACGACTGAGGCCGTGGGCTTCTTCCTCGCATATGGATGAACGACGAGGATCGGAATAGAGTGACCGAATCGGCTCGAGCACATCTCCGAATTCGTCACTATTCCATACATTACTATATAATATTTTATACATACGTGGATGTACTGAGTTTCGGGTTGTTACTGATAAAACGACTGTTCGAGACATGCGGATGAAGTACCCTCTTCAGACGAAAGGGGTTTTAGGTCACCTCCCGGTGGAGCGTCCCAGATTGAGACCGGATCGATCACGCGAGTGCGACCGGACTCGGGTCGTCACTGTCCCGTCGTTACGCTCGAATATTGCGTGAAACATAAGAACAAATATATGATTTGGAAAATGGTATTTTTGCGTGTATACTAATGCACGCCCCGGTACAAATGAACTTGATAATAAACGAACGGTTGTCTTCTGTTTTCGACGAGGTCGTCACGACGAGTC
>JBEPXT010000174.1:0-6405 GCA_041641795.1 Salinigranum sp. | reverse complement strand
GCGTCTCCTCGGCCCGGTCCGCCCCGGCCTGGTACGTCATCTCGACGCTGGTCGCTTCTCCCGGGTCCAACTGCGTCGCCGACACCCGCCCGTCGAATCCCGACGCCGACACCTCCGCGGCGTCGAAGGCGATGGGGTCCCCGGTGCGATTCGTGAGCCTGAGAATCTCGGTCGCCTGGCGGTTCTCCACGACGGACCCGAAGTCGACGCGCGGTGTGGGGCCCGGTTCCTCGTTCGCCCGCAGGTCGACCGAGGCGGCTTCGGATTCGGCCTCGATTCGCCCGACGAAACAGCGCTTTCCCCCGTTCCGGAAGAAGCCGTCGACGGCGTAGCCGAGGTACGACGAGGCGAGGCGCTCGCCCTCCGCGTGCAGTTTGAAGCCGCCGTAGAGGCGCGCGTAGTCCGCGGCGCTGGTGAGCAACCGCGGGTCCGTGGGCCCTCGCTCGGTCTCGCCCAGGAATCCCGCCGTACTCGTGCTCACACCCTCTATCGGTTTGGGGCCAATCTCTATCTCTTCGACGTACACGCCGGGGGCGAGATATTCCGGCATCTACGCCCTCCTGCCGTAGCAACCCATAGACGCACCATACCACGCGCCAGTAGATAATGATTTCTCAGTGAATACAGCAAATAACCAGACGTTCCCGCAGGCGCCGACGCCGACCGCGTGAGGCCCCCGAAAACGGACCGGGACGCCCCGGCAGGGCCGGTTCAGGGGGAATCCTCGTAGGGGACGACGACGCGGGTGGTCCGTCCGGCGGCGACGACCGCCGACGCCGCTCCCACGACGCTCGCCTGAACGCCGTCGCCGCCGGACGCCACGAACGTCGGGTTCCCCTCGCCGACCTTCAGCACCCACCGGCCGCCCTCGAATGCGGTGGTCGTCTCGGCGGCGTGGGTCTCTCCGGGTCGCGTCTCGAAGAACAGGACGAACGCGCCGTCGTCGTTCGTCACCGCCTGCCTGTCGAGGCCCTCGATGGCGACTGTCGCGCCTGGAACGGGGTCGTCTCCGCCCTGTCGCTGGTCGCGGACGACGCCCCGGACGAGCGTCGTCCCCGGCGGGAACGGGTACTGCGTCGTGGGCGTGACCGTGACCTCGGCCGCAGTTCTGGCGGGATTGAGCTCCGGCGGCGTCGGCTCGGGGTCGGCGGTCAGGGTGACGGTTTCGGACGCGTTCCGGTACAGCGGCCCGCCCTCGACGAGGACTGTGATCGCCGGCCCCGGGAGGGTCACGTCGAGAAAGAGGTAGTGGCCGGTCCGGTTCCTGACAGGCGTGGCGGCCACGCCGTCGATTGCGACGTGGAGGGTCTCCCGGGCGAGTCCGTGGGTGAACGCGTCCCGGACGAACACCGCCAGCGACACCCGGGTCAGGAGACGGTCCTCGTCGACCCGAACTGACGTCGGTTGCCACGGCGGAGCGTCGGGCGGGTCGCCAGGTTGGCCCCCGCCGCGGACGACGAACTCGGGCTCTTCGATGTGGCCACCGGGGGTGCGGTACTCACTCATCGGGCCACCTCCGGCGGGGCAGTGGCGGTGCCGTACGCGGTCCCGTGACGGACGGCGAAGCGACGCCCCCCGCTCGAAGTCGGAGTCACTGCCCCGGCCCCCCCTCGGCCTCGCCGTCGCTGTCTCGCATCCCGGAGGGGACGAACTCGCGGACGCTCCGGGAGGCGACCGGCGTCGCGGACTCGTCGCGGTCCGAGGCGACGAGCACCGGCGAGACGACGTAGGCGACCGATAGCTGGTAGGCCTCGTCCGGGAAGGTGTTCCAGACGTTGAGCACCTCGTCCATCGGCGCCGTACTCATCGTGATTCGGGCGTCTTCTGTCGGCTGGATGCCCCGGAGGACCGGGCTGTCCTGGAGCACCTGGATGGCGCGCCCGAGGACGCGGTGTTGCTCGTACGTGTCCGCCGACAGCGGGTCGCTGGCCGTCGGGAGCGCCGTCAGGAGGTAGTGGAGGTCGAGCGCCAGTGGGGGGCGGACGACGGTCCCGTCCGCCTCGACGGTCTTCTCGGCGTTCGACACGTGCCCGTTGGGCGCGATGCGATAGAGGTACACCGACAGGTGGACGTCGTCGCCGGTCAGGTCCCCCGGAGATGCGAGTTCCACGGTCACCCCCGCCTCGTCGACGGTGATGTCGCGGAGCCCCTCCTCGAGGAGCGTGAAGAGCGACCGACTCACGGATTCGATGGTCGCGTACCCTGCGACGGACACGGACTACCCACCTCCAGCCGACGGCGGGTGGTGACCGGGCGGTTCCGGATCGATTCCGTCGTGCCGTCGTCCGCCGGCGGCGCCGCTGTAACGCCTCGAACGCTGGTTCATGTTCGTTCAGCGGAGACACACCGCGCGCCGTATTAGCAGTTGTTCTGGCGTTCCGACGGGAGAAATCGTTCCTGGTCCGCTGAGTGTCTCCCACCGTAATTACAGTACTACCACTGTAATGGCAAGTGTTGGTAGAGAGACGTTTCACTGGACGCGTACATTGCAAAACTGTAGCACAGTCCGGCGGCGTCTCGTTCGGCGGGAGAGAACAACTGGAAAGTGGTATACGACGGTTTTGTCACGTTTCTAACATACTAAATTATCCGCGCTACGTAATCGAACAACGTTTACACGGCTATATCGTTTCGAAGCACCGAGCACCAAATAAGAACGCCGGGCCGCAGAAGTCGTTCGTGCCGTCGGCGAGGTGTCGCAAACTCGTCGTTGCAGCGGAGACGCCATTCGGGAGGCTCCCCGGATAACCTTGCAAATGCGCGGTCGGACGCGGTCCTCAGAACGACTCGCCTTCGGGGTTGCTCTGCTCGGCGGCGTTGGAGTCGCTGTCCCCGGCGACGCCGCCCCGGTCGCTGTAGCCCTCGCGACCGACAGCGTCGGAGCCGACCATGTTGAAGACCATCTGTCGCACTTCCTCGGCCGAGTCGTACTCCTGGTCCTCGTCCTGCAGGTCGCCGAGAATCTCCTCTAGCGTCTTCGACCCGTTCGGCAGGTCGACCTCGTGGTCGCCGTACTCGTCGACTATCTCCCGGGTAGTCGCCGGATAGGAGTGAGAGTCGAGTTCGTCCGCGAGCGAGCCGAAGTCGATGCCTTGCTCCCGACTCGGGTCGCTGCCGCCGTCCTGTCCGCTCTGAGCCGTCTCGGCTGCGCTCTCATCAGATCCCATACCACAGTCCAGGCTGGCGACGCGTAAAAGCGCCCTGCCGGCAGGGGCAGCGTCGGCCGCTCCTGGAGCGGTCGCGCGAGCGAGTATCGTCCCGCGGCCGTCGGCCGCGTTCAGGGGCAGAGATGCGCCAGCGCGAGTCTCACCCGCACCTGAGTAACTGCAAGTTCGCGCCGGGACGTGCCTTCCAGACCGGCGTGCCGGTCCCGCCACGAGATCTGACGAGGATGTCGCGACGCTCGAGGCGTTCGAGAGCCGTCAGGGCCGCGTCCTCCGTCACGTTCAACTCCTCGACGACTCGCTGGAGCGTCTGCGGACGGTGACCCTCGAACAGGTCGAGCACGGTAATGAGCAGCGGGCAGTCTGTGGATGAGGGGGTCATGCGTTACACGGGTGTTAGAGGATACCAAATGATATGCTCCCTGCATGCGGATGCAGGCCACGCAGCGGACCGCCGAATTCCCCGTCGCTCACACCCCTTCGACGTCGGTTCGGGGTCCTGTACTCGGGTGGGGAACGGTGGGTCGCTCGAAACCCGTCTGCCCGTTACCGGCGACCGGTGGTCTGGACGGGGAGTCGCGAACGACGGCTCACCGCCGGGTGCAGTCAGCGAGCCGGCAGCTGCAGGGGCGCTCAACGCGCCCCAGGTTCAGCGCCGCCCGGGGACGACGCCGTCGAGACATCGCCGTCCTGCCGACGGCGCCCCGGACGACCAGTCAGCGACGACCGAGCGTCTTCGGTCTGCACGTAAGGCAATTCGAGAGACCGGTTCGCGTGGACGGTACCGCGACGACGAGAGACGCCGACGGGGCGGCGGCACCCACCGCCGCGGGTCACTGAAGTCGTCCGCCGACGGACGCCCGGTCGGCGGAACGCGCTCTGGTGCAGGGACAGCATTTTACCGCGTGAAGCGGCGACAGTGTGACGTGAGCCCGAACGACTCAGAGACCGACGCGGAGCGCGTTCAGGACCGGGCGCTGGACAGGCAACACGAGCGGGCGGAGACGGCCGAGCACATCTACGAGCGCGTCGACGGGTTTCTCAGCGAGCAGAAGTACCCGACGACGAGCGAGGAGCTGGCCGTCGCCTACGGGGACAGTACGGTCGAGATGCCCAACGAGACCGAGTCGCTCGGCGACGTCTTCGACCGACTCGTGGACGAGCGCTTCGAGTCGCCCGAAGAGGCGCGGGAGGCGGTCCTTGGCGAACTCACCGGCGAGGCGGGCGGGCCGCAGGAGTACAACGACGAGCGACCGCTCTCGACTCTCGACGCCGAGGACGGGGACGAGACCCCGCCGTCCTGAACGGTCGGTCCGAGATGACGGCCCGGCCGACCGAGCCACAACATCTACCCGACTCGCGCCCGTCGGTTCGAACGAACGGGTCTATCAATCGTGATTGAACGCGCAATCGAGAAACTGTTCCAGTACGGTCGCGGCGTGGGCGTCACGGAGTGGATCCGGGCGCACACCGACTGGTCTGCCGTCGTCGCGTTCGCGGTGATTTCGCAACTCGGCGACGTCTGGTTTCTCTTCCTGCTCGGCAGCACCGCCTACGTCGTCGGCGAGTACACCTCGCGGTGGGAACTCGACAGGCGCCGGGCGCTGTTCGTCCTCGCGACGGTCGTCACGTACATCGCACTCGTGGGCGTCACGAAGGGCACCTTCACCCTCGACCGACCCGCGGGCGCCGCGGTGCCACCGGACCTCGTACTGGTCCCGCACGCGCTCGAGGGCGTGTTCACCAGCATCACGACGGCGACCGGGTCCGGATTCCCGAGCGGGCACGCGCTCGGCACGACGATGGTGTGGGGCGCCGCGGCGCTCGTCCTGAAGAGCCGGTCGGTGCTCGCTCGCGCGGCCGGCGCCGGCGCAGTCGTCGGACTGGTCTCGCTGTCCCGTCTCGTGCTCGGCGTCCACTACCTCGTCGACGTGGTGGTCGGCGCGGCGGTCGGACTGGCCGTGCTCCTCGTCCTGTACCGACTGTCGGACGGCGGGACCCGGCCCGGGCGGGTCCTGGGAGTCGCTGTCGTCCTGGCGCTCCTCGGACTGGCGCGGGGCGTCACGTTCGACAGCGTTGCGGCGATGGGTGGCGCCCTCGGGGGGTGGCTCGTCTGGCGCCTGGTCGCCGAGAAGGTCTCGGCACGCCCGACCAGCGTCCGGGTGGTGGGCGCCGGGTTCGCCGTGCTCGCCCTCGCTGCCGCACTCTTCGGCGTCGTCTACACGATGAAGCCGCCGCTCCCGCTTACGTTCCTGGGTGCGGCCGCCACAATCGGACTCGTCGTCGTCGCGCCCCTCCTGGGCGAGCGAGCCAGTGCGGCGATGGGACACGGCGCCTGACGAACCGGGGCACGTTTCGCTGCCGATCGGTCGTTCGTGACGTCACTCGACCGGTCGAGACAGGGACTGTTCGGACTCGCCGCCGACGTCGTCGAGGCTCTCGTCTCCCTCTCCTCCTTCGCCACCCTCTCCGCCTTCCCCGCCTCCCCCATCCTCTCCACCTTCGCCGCCTTCGCCATCCTCTCCACCTTCGCCGCCTTCGCCCGTCGGTGACGCACAGCCTGCGAGGCCGGCAACACCCACGGCAGTGACACTAGTCGCTCGGAGGAACGTTCGACGGTGCATCGGTCCTGACGTCGAGGGGCCGTCACAAGAGTATTCGGGCCGAACCGGAGTCGCCGGCGGGTCGGTAGTCGGTGACGCTTCCGAACGCCGCCGTCGGAGAGCCTGCAGTTTCAGGGGACAGGGTTATCTCGTGTGATACGGTACCGACCGTCACTCGTGGAGAATCCTGCCCGCCCCGGTGACGGTCCAGGCGAAGAAACTATCGAAGGAACGGCCGCGTCCTACTGGCTGGAGACGACGCCGGAAACGTCGTACGAGGCCCTCGACGGCGACGGGGAGACACTCTCCGTGGACACCGCAGTGGTCGGCGGGGGAATCGCCGGCCTCACGACCGCGGTGAACCTCGCGGAGGAGGGTCAATCGGTCGCTCTCGTCGAACGCGACAGGGTAGTCACCGGCGTGACGGGCCACACGTCGGCGAAACTGACGTCGCTTCACGGACTCGTCTACGACCGCCTCCTCGACACGTTCGGGGCCACCCGCGCCCGCCGGTACGCGGACGCCAACGAGGCGGCGATAGACGCCATCGAGGAGCGAGTCGAGAGCTTCGACGTCGACTGCGAGTTCGAGCGAACGCCGGCGTACACGTACACCGAGTCGCAGGCGGACCTGGAGGA
>JBEPXT010000173.1:0-6495 GCA_041641795.1 Salinigranum sp. | reverse complement strand
GTCGACGCGCGGCCGTCTCCCGACCCGTTCGCCGGTCCCAGTCGTCGACGCGCGGCCGTCTCCCGACCACCCCGGTGCTATCATTTTTACGCTCTCCTGCCCTCCGAGTGGCATGGCGTTACCAATCGACCCCGCGGCCCTGTCGCCCTCGGACTACGGCGAGAAGCGAGCGACCCTCCACATGGACCACGACGACGCCGTCGACCACGTCCGCGAGGCGTTCACAGACGCCGGATTCGGGGTGCTGACGGAGTACTCGCTCTCGGACCTCCTCGAGGAGAAAATCGGGGCGGAGCGGCGGCCGACGTACGTACTCGGCGCGTGCAACCCGGCGATGGCCGACCGCGCCCTCGACAAGACCGACGAGCGACTCAGCGCACTCACGCCCTGCAACGTGGTCGTCTGGGAGGCCGAACCCGGCGTACAGACCGTTTACCACGTGAGCATCATGAAAATCGCCCGGCTCCTGGGGCTCTCACCGGACGACGAGGAGATGGCGGACGTAATCGCCGACACGGGCGCGCTCGTCGAGGAGGCCTACGGCAATCTGGACGCGGCCTGACCGCTCGACAGGTCGCCTCGGACTGGCGGGAGTCAGTCGTCTCCGCGGTCGGGTTCGCTCTCCGCGGACTCGGTACGACGGGACTCGGTCGCCGCCCGTTCCGCCCGAACGTCGCGCTCCTGTTCCATCCGAATCTGGTACTCGAGGGCGTCGGCGATTCGACCGGTGTTCTCTGCGATCTGTGCGAGTCGGTAGATGAGGATGAGCAGGACGACCAGCGGGACGAGTCCGAGCACCAGCGCCCCGATGAAACTCCCCGCTCCCATCTGGAGCGGTATCATCGCTCGTCCTCCAGGCGCTCCCGCAGGTCGGCGACTTCGCGCTCCAGTTCGCGAATCCGCTCGTCGGTGCTGGACTGGTCCGGCGAGGACCGGAGCCGTCCGATTCCGAGGTACGCCACGAGGGCGAGGACGGCCAGGCCGGCCAGCGGAATCACGAGGATGAACAGCAAGATGAGCAACTCTGGGCCACCCGGAAGCCCGGGGAACAGCGGGACCATGCGTGGGCGTAGTGTCGCCCTCCGGATGGTTCTTTTCCCTGGCCTCCGCATCGTCCGGATGGTTCTTTTCCCTGGCCTCCGCATCGTCCGGATGGTTCTTTTCCCTGGCCTCCGCATCGTCCGGATGGTTCTTTTCCCCGGCCTACGCGTCGGACCCGGCGGTGACGAAGTCGGCCAGACTGCTCTGCAGGCCGGCGACCATCGTCGACTTCCGGCGCAGGTCGGCCATCGAGACCGGGAGGTACTTGACGACGCCCCGGACCGCGTCGGCGAACGTCTCGGCGTCGGCGTGTTCGTCCTCGAACGCGTTCCGGACGGCTTCGCGCACCTGCCAGACGCCGACCGGGCCCCAGTACTCGTCGGAGACGTGCCGGAGGACCAGCACCTTCGCCTGGCGGTTGCGGTCGGACAGGTGTTCGAGGACGCCCAGGCGGGAGGCGTGGTACGCGCCCGCCGTCTCGTCGACGTACCCCGTTCGGCCCTCGTAGCCCTCGCGGTCGCTGGCCAGCCACATCCCCGCCTCGGGGTCGGGGTTCCAGACGCTGCCCGGCGCCTTCATCTCCACCAGTTCGAACTCCCACCGGCCGGGCGCCAGAATCACCCAGAAGGCGTTCCCGAGGTACTCGTTGCGCCAGATTTCGACGCCGTCGACGCCCTGGGCGTCGCGTATCGTCCCGCGCAGGTACTGGCCGACGGTGTCGTCGACGGCGGTAATCGACCACCGGGTCGGCACCAGTCGCCGCTGGGCGGACTGCCCGAGGGCGCCGGCCGAGAGGATGGTGTTGATGTCGTAGACGTCGAACCCGCGCCGGTAGAGGTAGTTCATCGCCCCCTGGGCGTTCCAGTCGTCGTCCTCCAGGGTCTTCTCGACCGGTCGCGGCACGTGGGGGTTCTCCGCGAGCGAGGCCGACTGCGCCCTCGCCCGCGGTCCCGTCGGCGTGGCAACGTCCACGTCGCTCACGTCGAAGTCCAGGTCGGGTTCGCCGTCGAGTCCGATTTCGACGCTGACCGGTCGGTCCGCGATTGCGACTTCGCGCTGGGTGCCGACGAACCCGTCCCAGGCGTCGTGGACGTCGGCCGTCGCGGTGCGGTTGGAGTTGAGGAGGCTCGTCCGCCGGTAGAACACGTCCTCGATGCTCAGCCCCTCGGAGTACCACGCTGCGCTCGTCTCGAACGCCCCGGCGTCGTCCTCGTGACCCACCGGCGCGAGGATGCCCGTCGAGACGGAGGGGTAGTTGGCGCGGCCGACGAAGATAGACGGCGAGACGCTCCCGAACAGGGAGTCGCCCTGGACCGTCTCCTCGAAGCGGTTCTGGAACGTCTCCAGGTGGTCCAGGATGCCGTACGACTTCTCCTGGGCCAGGCGGCGACGCTCGGCGCGCTCGTTCGTCTGGAGGTCGATGTACTCGTCGAGCCGCATTCGTTCGTACTCCGTCCGCCGCGGGCTTGAACCTTCTGCGAGCGACTGTCCCCTCACCGTCACGGAATCTCGGCCGGACGCGTCTCGGGTCCGGGATTGCGAACAGGCGACGGTCGCGAGGACGACGGGAGGGTGCGTCGCGCGCGAGGCTCCCGGGAGCCACGTCCGGGCGCGTCGAGTCGGCGTGACCGGCGCCCGCGTACCGCCCCGTCGCTGGCAGTCAGCGCATGCCCCGTGTTGGTTCCGTCCCGGTATTTCAACCGAAGGGTCCGAACAGTCAGTTACGGGCATCGGGTGCTGGTACGTCGGTGGAAATCGAGCGACTGTACCGACACTGTGGCACAAAACATATTCCCTCGATAGCGTTACCTGCGTGTGATGGTCCCCCGTCTCTCCCGCCGCCGCGTCCTCGGCGGGGTCGGTTTCGCCGGTGCGCTCGGCGTCGCCGGCGCGCTCGGTCTCCCTGCGTCGTCGCTCCCCGACCCCGTCGTCCGGTATCGACTCGGCCTGGTCTCCGCGCCGCCGTTCGAGTGGCACCCGCCCGTGACCGAGGCGCACCTCGACGAAGGCGTCTCACACCTCCGCGACGCCGTCACGCGGGCCGAGCGGGCGTGGGAGCCCATCGACCGGTCGTCGCTCTCCGAACAGGCGGACGTCTACCCCGTGCAACTCGATTCGGCGCGCCGACACCTTCGAGAGGCCGCGGGGAAAGCCCCCTCGCGGGACCGCCTGTTCGACGTCCTGAACGGTCTCGGCGACGCCGGCAGTGCAATCGGCGGCGCCCGGGTCGTCCGGGACCGGACAGATCCCGAGGCGCTGGTCAGCCGGGGGCGGGCGATTCGGCGGCAAATCGCCGACGCCCGGGAGGGTATTTCCTATCGGGTCTCGGACCCGGTGACGGATCTGGCGCACCTCCACGCCGCGGAGCGCCAACTCGTCCTCGCGGGGCTGAACTCCTACGCCGAAGGGACCTACGCCGGTGACGTCCGCCCGGCGTCCGCCTTCGACGACAGAGCCGTGGCCCGCACCTGGGAGGCCCACTTCGAGGCCCGCCAGTACAGACGGAACGCACTGCGGTACGCGAAGACTACCTCGGAACCGGACCGGGCCGCGGACGGGCGTGCGATGGCCGACCGGGTTCGCGACGCGCTCGCGGCCTTCGAGGAGGAGATTCGCTCGTCCCGGGAGTCGAGAGACGGCGGCGATGCCCACCTCGACCAGTACCCCGACGGACCCTACCGGACGGTCCGGACCCGGCTCTGGCGCCACACCCACGACATCGAACCGCACCCCGACGAGGGTCCCTGGACCGGACTGACCCTCTACCGGGCCGTCGAGGCGGCGCGGAACGTCCTCAAACTCCGCGCCTACGACACCGCCCTCGACGAACTCGCCGTAGCGGAGGGAGGCGAGGTGTCGGTGGAGACTGTCGCCGAGGCGAAGCGCCGGGCGGCCCGGCGGGCGAGGGCGGTCGAACCGGCGCTCGCGGACGCGCCGTTCGTCCGCGTCGTCCTCGCCCACGTCGGACGGATGTTCGAGAACGGGAGTTTCGACAGTGGAATCCCCGGCCGCTCGGACCGAGAGCGCGCGCTGGCCGACGCCTACGTCTCGTATCTCGTCGCCGGTGCCGAACTCGAACACGCCCGGCCCGTCCTCGACCGATTTCTGGGGCCCGAACCCCGCGAGTCCTGAGCCCGTCGCCTACTCGGGCGTGAACTCCGCGAGTCCTGCCCATCCCGTGCCAGTCGCCGCACCCGGCCGGAACCCGAAGACGAAAGGTCTCCCGTTCCCAACCCGGCGACATGTCGACAGCCCGCGTTCGCGGACCGGTCAAGGACCATCCGGCGGCGGTCACGGCCGTCCTCTCGGTGGTCGGGTACACGCTGGTCGTCGGGACGTTCCTCGGCGTGTTTCCGGCCTCGGTCTACCCCGACCTGACCCTGGAACAGGTGAACCGTCTCTCGGACGCTATCGCCGTCGTCAACACCGTCGCGACGCTCACCCTCGTGGCCGGGTGGCGGTGGATTCGCCGCGACGAGGTGCGGAAGCACGCCGCCGCCATGGGGACGGCGTTCGGACTCATCCTCCTGTTCCTGGTACTCTACCTGACGAAAATCGGGGGCGGGGGCACCAAAGAGTTCGTCGGCCCCTCGCTGGTCTACTACGGCTACCTGGCCATGCTCGCGGTTCACGTCGTCCTCTCTATCGTGTCGGTCCCGGTGGTCCTCTACGCCCTCGTCCTCGGCGTCACGCACACGCCGGCCGAACTCCGCACCGAGACCCCTCACCGACGCGTCGGCCGCATCGCCGCGGGCGCCTGGATTCTCTCGCTCTCGCTGGGCGTCGTCACGTACCTCCTGTTGAACCACGCCTACTCCTGGCAGTTCGTCGAGGCGACCCTCCTCCTCCCGCTGGGCTGAAGCCGGCGCCGCGGCCGCGGCGCGTCGCGCAGTGGCCCCGCCCGAGACCTGACCGCCCGCGCTGGGCCGTTCCGGCGCGCGACCGGCCGATTCCCGACGACCGTCACTCCCGGTTGACGGTCCGGAAAGACGTGGCTTTTTATCACCCGGCGCCGACCCCGCGAGTATGGACGTCGCGTTCGTCTCGATGTACACCACCCACGACAGGGACGACGGCGCGACGAGGCGGACGCGGCAGACGGCCGAACTGCTCGCCACCCGGGGACACGACGTGACCGTCCTCTGCTCGCGGTGGTGGGGCGGGGACATCGCCGAGTTCGAGCGCGACGGCGTCACCTACAGGGCGGTGACCGACGGACCGATGACCGGAACGTTCGCGTCGAAGCTCCCGTTCGCGCTCCGGTCGGTCGACCCCGACGTCGTCCAGGCCGCCGTCGACCCGCCGTCGCAGGTCGTGGCTGCGGTGACGACGGCCAGACTACTCCGGGTTCCCGTCGTCGTCGACTGGTACGACGCGTCCGCCTCGGAGTCGCGCCTGGCCTATCGCCGCGCCGCGCGGGGGGCGGACGCCGTCGTCGCGCCGTCGCGACTCGTGGAGGTGCAGGCCCGGGAACTCGGTGCGCCCGCGGAGTCGGTGTCAGTCGTCCCCGGCCCGGTCGACATGGACCTCGTCCGCGAGGCGCCGGTCGACGAGCGGGCGGACCTGGTGTTCGCACGGCGACTCGACGGGTACGCGAACGTCGAGAGTTTCCTGCTGGCCCTCGCCGAGTTGCGCACCCGCGAGTGGCGCGCCGCCGTCATCGGCGACGGCCCCGCCCGCGAGGACGCAGAGCGGATGGCCAGCGACCTGCGCATCGACGACCGGGTGGCGTTCCTCGGTGACCTCCCCGTCGAAGAGACGGTCCCGATTCTGAAGGGGGCGCGGGTGTTCGCCCAGACGGCGATTCGAGAACCGTTCGCCGAGACGCTCCTCTGGGCGCTGGCGTGCGGGTGCGTCGGCATCGTGGAGTACCAGTCGGCGTCGAGCGCCCACGAACTCGTCGAGAATCGCACCAGGGGCGTCCGCGTGACCAGCCCGCAGGAACTGGCCGACGAGATAGTCGCGGCGACGGGGGTCCCCCCGAAGACGGTCAACGAGGAGTTCGCGGAGTTCGACCGGACGCCGATTCTCGAACGCTACCTCGAACTCTACCGGTCGCTGATGGCCGAGCGAGGGGTCTTCTGACGCGCTGCGTTCCGATGCCAGGACGGCCTCGTCAGAAGCGGACGAGGGCTGGTCAGACCCGACGGCCGACTCGCCTCACTCGGTCGGCTGGTAGTCGCCGCCGTACTTCAGGAAGAAGTAGGCGAGACCGAGCGTCGCCACCATCGCGAACGACGTCGCCAGGCCGAGCGACATGGCGCTGTCCGGAACGGACGGCGCTCCACCGCCGCCCCCGCCGCCGCCCTCGCCGCCCCCGCCGCCGCCGCTGCCGCCGGAGACTTCGCCGACGGCGACGGCGCCTTTCATGCCGAGCGAGCGGTGCGGTTCGCAGAAGTAGGTGGCGATGCCGCTCTCCTCGAAGGTGTGCTCGAAGGTGAAGCCGGATTCGGC
>JBEPXT010000172.1:0-6532 GCA_041641795.1 Salinigranum sp. | reverse complement strand
CACGCTCTACATCGCGACGGGCGGGAACACGAACAAGGGCGCGCCGTCGAACAACTTCGTCTACCTCCCGGAGTACGCCCTCTCGGCCGCGATACTCTCGATCGACCTGAACCAGATCGAGGGGATGTCGACCGAGCAGAACGCCAACGGCGTCCCGGTGAAGTACGACATCCCGACGCTCCAGGGCACGGAGGACCCGTTCGGTGGGCAGGGCGGATCCAACCAGGCCACCCTCACCGAGAACGGACCCATCGACGTCTACGCGCCCGGCTTCCGGAACGCGTACGACGTCGTCCTCACGCAGGACAATCAGATGTACACGGTCGACAACGGGGCCAACAGCGACTGGGGCGGGCCGCCCGTCGGCGAGGGCACCGACGGCACGTGTACCAACGAACCGAACGAGGACAACAGCTTCACCGACAACGACGAGCTGCACTACGTCAGCGGCGAGGGGTACTACGGCGGTCACCCCAACCCGACGCGGGGCAACGAGAACGTCTACCCCGGTGCCGTCTACTCGACCTACGACCGCCCCATCGAGTGTGACTACCAGTCGGCCGAGTCCGACGACGACGTCCTCGCGACGTTCACGTCCTCGACGAACGGGCTCGACGAGTACACGTCCACCGCGTTCGGCGGGGCGATGCAGGGCGACCTGCTGGCGGCGGGGTTCGGCGGTAACATCTGGCGGCTGGAGCTGGACGAGAGCGGGAGCGCCGTCACCTCGAAGACGTCGCTGTTCTCGAACTTCGGCAGCAAGCCGCTCGACGTCACCGCGCAGGGTAACGACGGGCCGTTCAACGGCACGGTGTGGGCCACGACGTACGGGAGCTCCTCGATCACGGTCTTCACGCCGTCGACGAACGAGGCCTGTCTGGGGACCGACGATCCCTCGCTCGACGAGGACGGTGACGGGTTCTCGAACGCCGACGAGATCGACAACGGTGCCGATCCGTGTTCGGCCGCGTCAGTTCCCCCGGACAACGACGGGGACGACCTGTCCGACCTCAACGACTTCGACGACGACAACGACGGGGTCTCGGACCTGGCGGACCCGTTCGCGATCGACGCGAACGACGGCCAGCAGCTCCCGGTGAGCTTCCAGTTCGAACCGGGTTCCTACGCGGGGACGCTGCTCGAGATGGGGTTCACCGGCGTCATGTCCAACGGCGAGGACAACTACCGGGACCTCTACGACACGAGCCGGCTCACGGCGGGCGGTGCTGCGAACGTCCTGTCGGTCGACAGCATCCCGGAAGGCTCCGCGTACGAGGCGAACAACGACCAGCAGTACGGGTTCCAGGTCGGCGTCAAGCCCGAGGGGAAGCAGTTCACGGCCCGCACGACCCTGAAGTCGCCGCTCCCGGACACCCCGGTCGACAACCAGTCCCAGGGGTTCTACGTCGGGACCGGTGACCAGGACAACTACGTCAAGCTGATCGCCTCCGCCAACGGCGGGGACGGCGGGATACAGTTCGCGAAGGAGGTCGACGGGACGTTCGAGGTCGTCGCGGAGCCGACCGTCACGGACGTGACCAGTGCACAGACTCTCGACCTCTACATGACGGTCGACCCGGCGAACGACACCATCACGGCCGCCTACTCGATCGACGGCGGCCAGAACGTCACCGTCGGGACGACGTCGTTCCCGGGGGAGTGGGCCGCCGACCCGGACCAGGGTCTCGCGCTCGGAGTCATATCCACGTCGCGCGGGCCCGGTGACCAGTTCTCGGGGACCTGGAGTCGGCTCGTGGCGTCGAGCGGAACGCTCGCGACGGGCAACCAGCCGCCCACGGCCGCCTTCGACTACTCACCCGTCTCCCCGCAGGCGGGCGAGACGATCGCGTTCGACGCCTCGCCGTCCAGTGACGTCGACGGCACCATCGAGTCCTACGAGTGGGACTTCGACGGCGACGGCACCACCGACGCGACCGGCCCACAGGTCACGCACAGCTACTCCGGGACGGGCACCGAGTCGGTCACGCTGACCGTCACGGACGGCGCGGGCGCCACGGACAGTTACACCGAGGAGATCTACGTCGAACCGGTCGGGACGGAGGACCCGGTCACGGCCGACATCAGCTCCTGTGGCGTCATCGACCGTCCGGGGACCTACACGCTGACGACCGACATCCAGGACAGTTCGGACACGCCGTGTCTCCAGGTCACCACCAGCGACGTGGTGATCGACGGGGCGGGCCACACGATCGACGGTGATACGTCCGCCAACGGCTCGGCGCACGTGGGCGTGCTGGTCGAGCAGCCAGGCACCGAGCCGGAGACCGTCCGGAACGTCACGGTCGAGGATCTGACCCTCACGGAGTGGAACACTGGCATCGCTTACCGCCGTGTCGCCGACGGTCAGGTGCGGAACAACGTGGTCAGCGACAGTATCACCGGCATCCAGCTGTTCGGCACGACCGCCAACACCGGCCACACCGTCACCGACAACACGGTGTACGACACCCGGCGGGGCATCGCCATCGAGGGGACGACCGACAGCCTGTTCACGAACAACAACGTCTCGGGGAACTACGAGGGGCTCTACCTGCTCGGCGCGAGCGGGAACACGATCCGGAACCACGTGCTCGAATCGAACACCCGTCGGGCGATCCAGCTCGACGGTTCGGGCCCCGACAACACGTTCCAGAACGTCGATATCGGCCGGACGAACCTGACCTTCCAGGGCCGGAACGTCTCGGTCGCGTCGGCCTCGAACTCCCCCGACGACCCCGACGGGCTGGACAACATCGACAACTACGTGCGGGGCGAGGCGGTCGGTCCCGACGCGTTCCTCGATCTCACCATCCAGTACGCGGGAGTCGACGTCGCGAGCGTGGACGAGTCGACGCTCTCGCTGTGGAGCTACGACGGGTCCTGGACGGAGGTGAGCGGGGCGACCCTCGACGCGGGCGCGAACCGCATCAGCGCGAACACGACGCAGCTGGGCATCCTCGCGCCGCTTGCCGACGAGCCGCCGGTCGCCTACCGGGTCAACAACGGCGGGAGCGAACTCGCCGCGCTCGACAGTTCGATCGACTGGGAGGCCGACACCAGCAGCGACCCCGCACCGTACCGCAACGACGCGGCCACCAACACCTACTCGACCCAGAACAGCATCAGCCTGGACGGGTCGGTGCCGGACGACACGCCGGAGGCGCTGTTCCAGACCGAACGGTACGACCCCGCCAAGGGCGCGGAGATGCAGTGGGAGTTCCCAGTCAACGCGGGCGAAACCTACGAGGTCAGGCTGCACTTCGCGGAGATCTTCGCCACCCAGAGTGACCAGCGTGTCTTCGATGTCTCCGTCGAGAATCAGCTCGTCCTCGACGACTACGACATCTACGCGGACGTCGGCCACGACGTCGGCGTGACGAAGGCCTACCAGGTCACCCCCGACAGCACCCTCGACGTCGACTTCGGCCACGTCGTCGACAACCCGAAGATCTCCGGCATCGAGATCGTCAAGCTCACGGACAACAGCAACAACCAGGTCCCGACGGCGGATATCAGCTACTCGGCGGCCGGCGAGACCGTCAGCTTCGACGCCTCGGGGTCGAGTGACCCCGACGGGTCGATCCAGTCCTACGCCTGGGACTTCGACGGCGACGGCACGACCGACGCGACCGGCCCGACCCCGACCCACACCTACGCGAGCGGCGGGGAGAAGTCCGTCACGCTGACCGTCACCGACGAGGACGGGGCCGCGGCGCTCGTCTCCGAGACGGTGACCCTCACGTCGACCAACCAGGAGCCGGTCGCGGACTTCAGCTTCGCGCCGGTGGGGCCGACGGTCGACGAGTCGACGACGTTCGACGGCTCGGAGTCGAGCGACGTGGACGGATCGATCCAGTCCTACGAGTGGGACTTCGACGGCGACGGCACGACCGACGCGACCGGCCCGACCCCGACCCACACCTACACGTCCAGCGGGATCAAGACGCCCGAGCTGACGGTCACCGACGACGACGGCGACAGCGACACGGTCACGCAGTGTCTGGCCGTCGCGCCCGCGAACGGCGGGACGGGGACCGACGAGGCGTCGGTCTCGATACTGCCGAACACCGGCATAAACTCGAGCACCTACAGCTCGGGTTCGTTCGCGGTGTCGAACACCGGCCAGACGGACATCACGATCGTCGAGTTCGACCTGAGCACGGGCAAGATGCCCGACATGGTGTTCGACCCGAACGGCACGGCCGGCGACAAGGTGGCGAAGGACTTCTCGGTCGACACCGAGGGCGGGACCGGGTACTCGTGTCACTCGCTCGCCCAGCCGCACGACGATGACCCCGAGAACGGCTACGACGTGCTCCGGGTCGCGTTCACCGACTTCGAGCCCGGCGAGACGTTCGAGTTCTCGATCGACGTCGACCCGTCGAGCATCAAGGGTGACGAGGCCCCGGGTCCGGCCGAGTCGGGGAGCGTCTCCGGCCTCGAACTCACCCGTTCGACGGTCTCGACGGGCTTCGAGAGCGGTACGACACAGGACGCGAAACCGTTCAGCGACGGTAGCCTGGGCGGTTCGCAGGCCGTCGTCAAGACGGACGTCGCCGCCGCGCCGACGATCGACGCGTCCGGCGTGTCGCTGCAGTCGACCACCCTGTCCGACAACCACACCGCGGCGACGGTGGCCGGGGCCGACCAGACGATCCAGGTGTCCGGCCCGGCCGGGGCGACGGTGCGCCTGCTCCGGCTGGAGGCCGGACTGTTCACCGAGGGCGTCCCGGACGGCGGGTACGACCTCGAGGCGTACGAGGGTAACAGCGTCATCGGTGTCTCCGAACAGACCGCCACGATCGGTTCCGACGGTACCGTCGACGTGGGCGTGACGCTGACCAACTCGACCGACGCGGCCGGCCTGAACTACATCACCGCCGTCGTCGAGGACGCCGACGGGGAGACCGGGCTGGTCTCCAACGTCATCGTCCTCCGGTACAACCCGGACGCGGCCACCACGCAGCCACCCAGTGCGGAGTTCAGCTACTCGCCGAGTTCCCCGACGACCGGCGAGACCGTCAGCTTCGACGCTTCGGCGTCCAGTGACTCCGACGGGTCGATCCAGTCCTACGAGTGGGACTTCGACGGTGACGGCACTATCGACGAAACCACCTCGAGCGCGACGACTAGCTACACCTACTCGACCACCGGTGACAAGAGCGTCACCCTGACCGTCACCGACGACGACGGCGCCACCGACCAGACCACCCAAACGGTGAGCGTCGGATCGTCCACCACCGAGGACACCGTCGTCTACAGACTGAACAACGGCGGCAGCGAACTCACCGCGTCCGACGGGTCGATCGACTGGGGCGCCGACACCAGCAGCAACCCCTCGACCTACCTCAACTCCATCGAGGACAAAACCTACTCGACGAGCGATAGCATCTCACTCGACAGTTCGGTGCCGAGTTCGACACCCACGACGCTCTTCCAGTCCGAACGCTGGGACCTGCCCGCCAGCCCCGAGATGCAGTGGGACTTCCCCGTCGACTCGGGCGAAACCTACGAGGTCAGGCTGCACTTCGCCGAGATCTACTACACCCAGGACGGTCAGCGCGTCTTCGACGTCGCCCTCGAGAACCAAGTCGTCCTCGACAACTACGATATCCACGCCGACGTCGGCCACGACACCGGCGTCGTGAAAAGCTACCAGGTCACGCCCGATAGTAACCTGGACGTCGACTTCAACCACGTTACGGGGGATCCCAAGATCGCCGGTATCGAGATCGTCAAGATCTCGAGCGGCACCAGCAACCAGGCCCCGGCGGCCGACTTCAGCTACTCGCCGACCTCGCCGACGACCGGCGAAACCGTCAGCTTCGACGCTTCGGGATCGAGTGACTCGGATGGGTCGATCCAGTCCTACGAGTGGGACTTCGACGGCGACGGCACCGTCGACGAGACCACCTCGAGTGCCACCACCACCTACACCTACTCGAGCACCGGCGACAAGACGGTGACGCTGACCGTCACCGACGACGATGGCGCCACCGACCAGACCGCACAGACCGTCAGCGTCAGCGACACGACTACCGAGGACACCGTCGTCTACAGACTGAACAACGGCGGCAGCGAACTCACCGCGTCCGACGGGTCGATCGACTGGGGCGCCGACACCAGCAGCAACCCCTCGACCTACCTCAACGACGCGGTCACCAACACCTACTCGACGAGCGATAGCATCAGCCTGGACGGCTCCGTCGCGAGTTCGACGCCCACGACGCTCTTCCAGACCGAACGCTGGGACCCCGCCAAGGGCGCGGAGATGCAGTGGGACTTCCCCGTCACCTCGGGTGAGACCTACGAGGTCCGCCTCTACTTCGCGGAGATCTATCACACCCAGGACGGCCAGCGCGTCTTCGACGTCGCCCTCGAGAACCAGGTCGTCCTCGACAACTACGACATCCACGCCGACGTCGGCCACGACACCGGCGTCGTGAAGAGCTACCAGGTCACGCCCGATAGTAACCTGGACGTCGACTTCAACCACGTCACCGACAACCCGAAAGTCTCGGGGATCGAGATC
>JBEPXT010000171.1:0-6538 GCA_041641795.1 Salinigranum sp. | reverse complement strand
CTATCGAGGAGTTCGAACACGCACGTCTCGTCGAAGCTAGCGACTCGTCCCCGGAGCAGTAGCGACGACGGAACCCGTCGCTCGACGCGATTCTCTCTAATCACGCCCTTCGACAGAAACGTCCGCCCTCCCCCATTTGAACGCTGTGAGACGGACTCGCTTCGCTGCGTGCGACTCACAAGCTCAAATCGTGTCGATCGAATTTGTAGAACGAGTCCGCCCTCCCCGATTTGAACGGGGGACAAGCCGATCTACAGTCGGCTGCTCTGCCAGGCTGAGCTAAGGGCGGGCAAGGTAACCTAATCCGGGGGCTGGACTTAAGAATTCTCATTCACACCGACACTGCGGGACGACAGCACGTCGGTAACCGCCGCATCGAGTTCCGCTCGCACCGCATCGAGAGCGTCCGCCGGGTCGACGCCGAGCGACTGGTCCCCGGACTCTGAATCGCGGTGAGATAGCGGGGACGCTCGAATCACGTCTCTCGGGTCGTCCCAATCTCGCTGTCCGACGCTGCCCATCGTCCCGTCCATCTCGGCGACGATACGGTGGGCCCGGTGAGAGAGCGACGCGATTCGTCGCTGGGCGGGCGACGCCGTCCATCGTGGGACGTACAGGTTCGAAACCGTGGCCTTCGAGAGACTCGCCTTCCCCCCGCTCACCACGTCGCGGAGCGTACGCTGGTACGGACTCGCGTTCAACAGGCCGCAGACGAAGTGCGCCGCGGCCGACGAATCGGTCGCCACGAACATGCAGTGGTCGCCCGGAACGACGGGTTTCCGACCGACGTCCGGGTCGGAGACAGTCGAGACGACGGCGAAGTCGGGTTTGAATCCGAGTCGAGACCAGACGACTTTGTACGGCGCCCACGTGTACGCGCCCAGTCCGAACAGGTTGTAGAACGGGCCGGCGTCGAACCACGAGGACCCGCGGGATTCCAGCGCGTCGCGGTGCTGCTCGAGATACGCGTACGTGCGTGGCGCGTCGCGCGCCAGGGCCGTCTCGGTGTCCTCTCCGGCATGACGCTGTGGGACGAGTTGGAGGTCGTAGCCCGTCAGGCCGAACTTCCGGACGTGGCGGGACTTGAGGTACGGAAACACGTGGTCGGATTCGAGTCGACGGGCGGTCGGTCGGTCGAGACCGAACACCGCCTTCGCGTCGTCCTTGACGCCGTGTCGAATCTGGTAGTCGAACGCGCCGAGCGCGAGGCGGTCGGCGTCGGTCCGAATCCACGGCCCCGTCGGCGACCCGGGGTCGACTGGTTCCAGTCCCGTGTCGGTCTGGTCCAGAACCGACCGCATGGTCGCGACCGAATCGAACGCCACGGGGTTCCTGCCGGCGGCACCGGCGCCGTCGCGTCCGTCGTTCCGGGACGCGGGTCGCTTCCAGACCGTCACCGGAATCGGGAAGCGGTCAGCGGGGGCGAAACACCCGTCCGACGACCCGTCGGCCTCGCCGACGGGCGAATCGGGGTCGCGAACCGAGAACGAATACACTGCTGCACCCGCGGAGACGGCGCCGCCGAAGGGGCGCAGGTCTCCGAAGTCGTGGACGTGCGTCATCCGGAGACAGCGGTCGCCGACCCGTTGTGTTCGGAGGAGGACGCCCGCTGGCCCCGAGACGAGCGTCCGCTTCAGGACGAACGCGGCGCGCCCGCCGGTTTCCAGGTACCGGTCGACGACGGTCCACGCGTACGGCACGGAGATGTCGTCGTTTCCGTACCCGAGGCGCGCCTCGGCCCCCCGGTACGCGAAGAGCGACAATCGGTCTATCGGCCCCTCCCGCCAGCGACGTTTCGTCCGCGCTGCGAGACGGTCCCAGGTCAGCCAGGGGGGATTGCCGAGCAACACGTCGGCACTCACTCCAGCAGGCCCGTCCCGACGCCCCGGAACCGAATCGGCCGAGAGGCCGAGAGCGTCGCCCTGCCACACCGGCACCGCGAGCGATTCGACCTCGCTTTCACGCACCAGGGGGAGGACTGCTAGCACGTACGCGAGTCTCGCCGCAGTCACCGCCGTCGGGTCCAGTTCGATTCCCAGGACGGTGTCTCTGATGTCCTGAAGGACCCGCGCTGGCGATTCTGACGGCGCCATCGCCCGCTTTCGCTCGATGGCCGCGACGAGGAACGTCCCGGCACCGCACCCCGGGTCCAGCACCCGGGCGTCGCCGAATCGGTCGTCGGCAACCGAATCGACGGCGAGTTCTGCCAGTCCCGGCGGGGTGTAGAACGTTCCGAACGCTCTCCGCGTTTCTTTCGAGACGAGCAGTTCGTGGAGCTCCCCGACGCCGCCAGGGTCGACTGCGTCTACGTCGGCGGTGCGGTCGGTCGGCCAGGGCCAGGGGACGTCGTCGGACGCGTGCTGGTGAGCCTCCTCGAACGGGGAGTGACTCGACGATGGCGATGCCGCGCCGACGCCGCTGACCTGCAGGTCCAGGTCCAGCGTCCGCGTCACGTCCCGGAGGAGCGACCACGCGACGAAGTCGTAGAACAGCAGGTCCGCGAAGGCGTCACGGACCGGTTCCGCCGCCGAGGGAGTTTCTTCGCCCTGCGAGGCGAACACGTCGCCGTGGTGCCGACGGACGAAATCGGTCCAGCGTTCGAGGGCGTCCACGAACGGGCCCGTCCCCGATTCGAGTCCCGCCTCGACTGCGTCGCGGTGGGCCGCCCGGACGCGACCTGTAATGGTCGGCACGTCGAGGAGCGACTCGACCCCACCGAGTGAAGTCACGCGCTAGAGTACACCGATTGCGGCCTTAACCGTTCGGTGGGGTAGCTGACTGGCGGCACGAAGAGGCCAGGACCTGCAGGAGTCCGTCGGCGGCGCCGCGGTCTCCGGCGGTGTGGTTGTCCGGGGCTGGTCGGAAATGTGCTACTGCAAATCGCTCTCGGACACCCGGATGCCCTTCTCCGAGAGGTGGCGCATCTGTCGTTGTGCGAAATCTTCCTCGGTCGTGCCCCGCGTCGCCAGCACGTACACGAGAGCGCTCCCCACCGGGCGCATCGTTCGACCCGCGCGCTGTGCCCCCTGCCGGCGCGACCCCCCGAGCCCGGAGGCGACGATGGCGAGTCCCGCGTTCGGGAGGTCGATGCCCTCGTCGCCCACTCGCGAGATGATGAGCGTTCGGCGGTCGCCGGTTCGAAACTCCTCGAACAGTCGCTCTCGCTCGTAGTGGGGCGTCTCGCCGCTGATGAACGGTACGTCGAGCGCCTCCGAGAACGCTCGTCCCTGGTCTAGCCAGTCGACGAAGACGAGCGCCTTCGCGTCGTCGTGCTTGCGCAGCAGGTATCGGACCTCCGCTAGCTTCGCCGGGTTGAGTGCTGCCAGTTTGTACCGTTCTCGACCGTCCGCGCTGACGTACTCGTTTCGCGCCATCTCCTCGTCCCACGGGACGTATCGAATCTCGACTTCCGGTTCGGCGACGTATCCGGCCTCGAAGAGACTTCCCCAGTCGGTTCCGATGGGCGGTCCGACGAGGGTGAAAATCTCCTCCTCGTCGTCGGATTCGCGCACCGGCGTCGCCGACAGTCCGAGTCGATGCTTCGACTGGAGGTCCGCCGCGCGGCGGAACACCGGTGCGGGAATGTGCTGGGCCTCGTCGAGAACGACGAGCCCCCACTTCCGGGAATCGAACAGCGACCGGTGGCGGTCCATCCCCGCCGTCTGGTACGTCGCGATGGTGACGGGGCGAATTTCCTTGACGCCGCCGTGGTACTCGCCCACCTGCTCGGCCGTCAGCGACGTGTGTTCCAGCAGTTCGTCCTTCCACTGGACGGCCAGTTCTCGGCTCGGCACCAGTATCAGCGTCTCGCCGCCCACTGCGGCGAGGATCGCGATACCCGCGATAGTTTTGCCGCTTCCGGGCGGACCGACGAGGACGCCCGCCTTCTGGTCGAGGAACCTGTCGACCCACTCTTGCTGGTACGTCCGGAGGTCGACGTCGAGGTCGACGTCCAGCGAATCCCCGGTTTCGAGGTCGCGGTCGTCTTTGACGGGGTAGCCCGCCTCGTAGAGGAGGCGTTTGATGTTCGCCTCGGCGCCGTCCCGGACCCACGATTCGGTGTCCGAGATGGGAGCGTGCAGGTGTTCTTCGTCGAGTTTCTGCCTGGCGACGTTCCCCATCAGACTCTCGCTGGCCCCTTCGAGGACTGTGTACCCGTCCTCGTGCGTGTAGAGGCGAAACTGGCGCGCACGCTGCCACTGGCGTTCGACCCACTCTTCGAGGTGAGGCGACCGGTGAGGCAACACAGAACGCATGCGGGACAGCAGCGTCTCCAGATCGTCGAACGGCGCCTGCCACACGTCTTCCTGTCGTATCTTGTAGAGGTACCCGCGCGTTCCCGTCCCCCGGTCGCCGGTGGTGTCGACGAGGTGTGCGAACTGCGTGAGGAGCGCCCTCGTGTACTGGGTCGGCTGGTCGACGACGATTTCCCTGCGCTCGGGAAACAAGATGACTCGTTCGCGCGCCGCGATGTTTGCCCACTCCGTCGGGAACCAGACGACAGGGTCCGTTTCGACGTCGAGGCGTCGAATCGCTTCGTCGTCGACCAGCGCTTCGAGAGCGGTGGTCGCTTCGGCCTGTGACGTCCCCAGCCGCCTCGCAACCTGCTGTGCCGTCACGACTGGGCGGCCCTCGGTCTCCAGAACGTCGTAGAACTCGTCGATGCCGACCGACGGGGGCTCTCCGTTTGCGGCGTCGGCGTCGGAACGGTCTGTGGTTTCGGTCGCTTCCGCTGCTGCGGGCGAGGTGACAGAGGAGTCGCTGCTTTCACTCGTGTCGTCCCGGTCGTCCGTCATTATCTCTGGTTGTCGGTCCCCGGGGAAACGGTTTGCGACAGGACGGCCGGGGTTGTGACAGGCCGGTCTCCGATTTTCGACGGGCTTGGTGTCGAAGAGCAACCCTGTGCAGGCGAAAGTGTCGAAGGGCAACGCTGCGCAGAAGAGATGCTTACGGCGTACGTAACGCAGGCTGGTGCAGTGAAGAATCGAAGAACGCGAGAATCGCGGTTAAGGCCTGGACGGGGAGACGTTTTCCGCGGCCCACAGGGCCTTCTCGACGCCGACATGCATGCTTTAGTCGGGCTTGCACCGACCTTTGTCGGCCGAGGCCGACTTTAGCTGAGCTTTCATCAGCGTTGCGTGCGTGTCAGACGCCCTTGTTCCCGAAGTCCGCTTACGCGTACTCCGGTACTTGGCCTTCTCCCTCAACCGCCATGGCGGTCGAGCACCGGGCCGTTTTGGTTCTCCTTCGGAGCCGTTTCCTTGTCACCGTGTTACGGGCGCTTTGGTTGTGGCCCCTACTTCGACGCTTTTCGTTCCCGTCGGAGCGATCTGCGTCGTAGCGTCCAGTGTACCCCCGCGATTCTCGCTGGGGACGTTTAGATCTATCCGGAACAATAATAAAGGTTACTCACATTCCCAGATTCGGAGAGACAGAGGCTCCAGAGCGGATTTTCGTCCCTTCGTGACTGATTGATTCCATCCGCCGCTACCCGGGAGCGGCCGGACAATCAGTCACTCGTTGCCGAGTTTGCGGGGTTCGACCGGGGACATCCTGTCGAAAACCTGCCCGAGGTTCTCTGGAACGTCGATGAACGAGGGCACCTCTTCGATGGTCCTGAGCCCGTCCAGGAAGACGAATTCAACCTGTTCTGTCGGCATCTCGTCGAAAACCTGAACGGGTTCGCCGTCGTGTTCTGCGATGAAGGGCCGCCCACTGGGGTCGAGTTGCGGGGTCACTCCGTGGCCAAGGTAGAGAGCGACGAGTGCGAGAGCGCTTCCGAGGGTGACTGGGCCGGGCGTCAGTTGCCAGGTCACGTCGTTCCACTCGTAGGTGACCGTGGCGACGTACCCATCGTCGAACGTGAAACACTCGACGTGTTGTTCGCCGCGTCGCCACACACTCTTCTCGCGTCGGGCCCTCTTCAGTTGCCACTCGCCGCGCCCGGGCTTTTCGTTCTCGCCCCCCACGGAGGTGAGGTACCGGGAAACCGCGCGCGTTAGTCGCTGGACGGGTGACTTCCACGCGGAGGACGACCCTGAGGGCATCACGTGTGCGTAGGACGTACTCTGTAATTGAACTGGCGAAAACACACAATTATTTGATAGTATCGCAGGTCGCGCATCGGAATCGAGGCGGGAGGGTCACCCCGTTCTCCGCACCCTGCCTGACCGTCCCACACCAGGTTTCCGGTGAAAACTGCTCGGGCTGTGAGAGTCGAGCGACGAGGGAATCGAAACTGCGACACTCCTCCCCACGGGGTTCTCAGCCTCGCAACACACCACGTTTCCGGTGAAATACTCCGACATCTGTGCCGTATCGAAGGCACTTTCCGTCGTTTCGTTCGGGTGTTCACAGTTTGTCTCCGGCACACCGGGTTTCCGGTGAAGCGCGATGGGGGAGAGAGGACCCGGTCTATGGGTCTCGTTGCTCGAACACACCGGATTTCCGGTGAAACGCGTCGCGGACACGTTCCGGGTGTCGGTACGGACGAATTCACCTCGGCATCTGTCGGTACGGACGAATTCACCTCGGCATC
>JBEPXT010000170.1:0-6626 GCA_041641795.1 Salinigranum sp. | reverse complement strand
GCGTCACGACCGACGAGGGGACCGAGACCACGTGGCTCCGCGACTGGGACGTCGACCAGCGGTACGCGGACGACGCCTCGGACGCCGTCGTCACGACGCATCGCCACGACGACGACGGACTGGTCGTTGAGGTGACCGACGTCGTCGCGGCCGACGCCGACGTGTTCGTCCGGGCGCTCTCGGTCGAGCGAGCGGCCGACTCCCCCGTCACGGACGCGCGCGTCCTCGCCTACGCGAACCTCGACCTCACCGTCTCGAAGCGGCCCTGGAGCCCGACGCAGGACCTCACCCGACGGTGGAACGAGCGCGGGCTGGCACGGTATCACGCGGACGTCGACGCGGTCGTGTTCTCGAAGACCGGGGTCGACGAGTCCACCGACGAGGACGAGCGGGTCGCCATCGCCGTCGGCTTCGGCGGGGGGTGCGACGCGGTCCACGTCGGCGGCGACGACCAGCAGCCGGGGGCGGCTGTCGGACCACGGGACGCCTACGCCGCCGCGACGGCCGGCGACCTCTCGGGGAACCGGTCCCAGCGGGGCAAGACGACGGCCGTCCTCGCCCGGCGGCTCGACTTCGACACACCGGCCGACACTACCGGCGCCGAGGCCGGGACCACCGCCGCCACGACGGTCCTGTTCGCCGCCGCTCCGACCGTCGAGGCGAGCCGACGACTCCTCGAGGAGGCCCGCGGGTGGGAGCCGGCGACTGTCCGCGACGAGAAGCGCGCGTGGTTCGACTCGCTGCTGGCGGACGCGCCACTCCCGGCGACCGACGACCCCGTCGTGCTGGCGGTGGCACGTCGGGCGCTCGTGACGCTCGTGACGAACTACGACCCCGAGACGGGGGCGGTCGTCGCCGCCATCTCCTCACAGAGCCCCTACGCGCAGGACTGGCCGCGCGACGGGGCTTTCTGTAACCACGTCCTCGACCGCATCGGTCGGAGCGACTGGGCGCGCAAGCGCAACCGGTGGTACGCCTCGCTCCAGGAGCGGCGAGGGAGGCGGCTCCTCGGTCACCCGATCATCCCGGCGGGCAACTGGGCGATGAACTACTACGGCGACGGGGTCGAGGCCGGCCCCATCCCGTGGGAGATCGACCAGACCGCCTTCGCCGTGTGGACGCTCTGGGACCACTACCGGTCGACCGGGGGCGTCGACGGGCGGGAGTACCTCCGGGAGGTGTATCCGGCCATCAAGCGAGCCGCTGACTTCCTCGCCGGGTTCCGCGACCCCGCGACCGGACTGCACCGGGCGGCACACGAGGACGACAACGTCGTCCACTCGCGGACCATCGTCGGTGCCAGCACGGTGTGGCTCGCGCTCGACTCGGCCGTCCGGGCGGCGCACGTCCTGGGCGAGGACGCGGACCACGAGCGGTACCGTCGTCGACGCGACGAACTCGCGGCGGCCATCGACACCCACCTGTGGTGTCCGGTCGAGGGTGCGTACAGCCGGGGGCGGTCGCTGGTGCACCGACTCCTCGAACACCCACTCGTCCCGGACGTGGTGCAGGCGCTCCCCATCTTCCCGGGGACGCGTGGTGTCGCCACGCTGGCGTGGCCGGCGGCGTTCACCGACACGGACGACCCCCGGATGCGACGACATCTCGACCACGTCTGGGCGTCGGTCGCGCCGTCGTTCGACGAGCCGGACGCCGGCGCGCGGTCCTTCGGGATGTACGAGACGAAGGCGCTCATCGCCCTGGCGCGGGCCTGGCGCGGCCGTCCCGAGGTCGAGCGAGTGAGAGACGGCGTCCGCTGGGTCGCTCACGAACACGCCACGTCGGACACACACGTCCTCGGAGAGGCGTGGGTCCGCCGGGGTGGAGCGGTCGTCGCCGCCGTCTCCCAGCCGCACACGTTCACCGGACTGCTCTTCTACTACGCGAGCCTCGAGGCCTTCTCGCCCGCTGGCTGGGACCCGGCGGAGAACCAATCGGGTTTTGAGGGTCGCAGCGAGACCACCCGACCATGAGCGACGAGCCGACGGTGCCGGTGGTGTGTCCCGAGTGTGAGACGACGACCCGCGTCGCGGTGAGCGAGGTGGCCGCGGCCGTCGAGACGCACAACGAGAACCTCCACGGCGGCGAACGGGTCGCCAGCGTCGACCCCGACATCGTCGAGGGCATCACCGACCTGGCCGCCGCAGACCTGGGGCTGACCGAGGAGTGAGGCGCAGCGGAGCGAAACGGGGGATACCGGGAGAGGCTGCCGTCGGGAGTCGACTGGATGGGAACGACCACGACGTGCCGCCCGGAAGCGACAGGCCAGTGGCGACCGCCATGCAGCGTGTGCCACGCCGTCCCGGGGGGAGTCGAACAGAGCGGGATCGGCGTGGCGCTCCCGACTACGACACCCTGCGGCACCGACTTATTTAATAGGGAGTTAAGCCCCGTGAGCGTCCCACTCGTGGCCGTCGAGCCACTCGACCAGCGCGTCCAGCGCCCGCTCCCACCCCGTGTCGAGCATCATCGCGTGGGCGACACGCGGGACGAACGTGGGGTCGGTGTCGAACGCCCGCGCCGTCGCCTCGACGGCCCACCGGGGGACGATGGCGTCCTCGTCGGCCCCCACGACGAGCGTCCGTACGTCGGGGAGGCTCCCGGTGACCGCCGGTCCCGCGAGTTCGGCGAGCGCGCGCGGGGACTCCTGGGTGACCTGTGACGCGTAGGCGGCGAGGCGTTCGTCGGGGACGTCGTCGGAGAGTAGCGCCCGGCGGACGACACGCGGCGACGCGACGCCGGGACCGAACGTCTGGAGCGCGCCGAACCCGAACCACAGCGCGGGGTCGCGGGCGGCGAACTGGGCGGTCAGCCCCGCCATCCCCTGCGGTGGGAGCGACGCCATGAGGACGGCGCCGGGGGCGTCGTACTGCTTCAGATACCGCTGGACGACCACGCCGCCCATGGAGTGGCCGACGAGGACGGGCGTGGCGTCGAGACGGGAGACGACGCTCCGGAGGTCAGCGACGAAGTCACAGAGGCCGGCCGTCGCGAGTCGCCCACCGCTCTCGCCGTGTCCACGGAGGCTCACGGCGTGGGCGGTGTAGCCCCGGTCGGCGAGCGCCGGCAGGAAGTGTTCGGCCCAGCACCACGCGCCGACGTACGCGCCGTGGACGAACAGCAGTGGCGGGCCGGTACTGTCGGGGGCGGCGGCGGTACGGAGTTCGAGGTCCGGAGCGGGAGAAGACGACACTGTGAGACGCTTGCGGCGGTGGGTATATGAACTACACCGTTGCAGGGTGCCCGGCAGACTGACCCCTCGGACCGGGCAGGGGAGAGGCGTTCGCCGTCCGTCCGAACGTCCCGTTCGGCAGCGATATTTGCCGGACAATCGAACGCGTGTCGGCCAAAAGACCGTTATAAACAGGCGTTAAATAAGCCGCGCAGAGGATTACAATATACAGAATGCTCGGATCCGCGAACCGACGCAAAACCCTCTCCTCGCGCGACTGGTACGTCAAACGCGTCGAGTGTGAACTGTGCGGCGAACTCCAACTGTGTACCGAACGGTGTGACATGGTCGCGTGTCAGGAGTGTCAGGCGTCGCTCCTGCCGACACCGGGCCTGCTGTCGGGCCGGTGACGCACGCCGAACGGCCGACAGCCTATTCCTCGGGGACGCCGACTCGTGACCGTGGACTGTGTGTTCGTCGGGGCGGGCGCCGTCGCCGAGAAGTACGCGGCCGGACTCGGAGCGTCCGCGCTCCGCCTCCGAGCCGTCTGTGACCGCGACGCCGGCCGGGCGGAGGCGCTCGCGGCGGCCCACGACGCGACGGCCTACACCGACCTCGCGACGATGCTCTCGGCCGAGGACGCCCCCCTCGTCGTGAACCTCACGAGCCACGCGGCGCACGCGCCGGTGACGGAACAGTGTCTCGCCGCCGACCGGCACGTCTACTCCGAGAAGCCGCTGGCGCTCGACCCCGACGAGGCGGAGTCGCTGGTCGAGACGGCCGGCGAGCGAGGACTCGCGCTCGGCTGTGCCCCCGCCAACCACCGGTGCGACGCCCAGCGACACGCCCGGTCGCTCCTCGCCGACGGCCGACTCGGGACGGTCCGCCTCGCCGCCGCGACGGCACACGTCGGCCGGGTGACCGCGTGGCACGACCGACCCGAGTCGTTCCTCGCGGTGGGGCCGCTGTACGACGGCGCCGTCTACCCGCTCACCCTCCTCGTCTCGTGGTTCGGGCCGGTCGACCGGGTGCGTCGGGCCGACGCCGTCGACGCGTGGCCCGAGGGGACGATGGAGCGCCCACCCCACGTCGAGACCACACTCGCGTTCGCCGACGGGCCGGTGGTCTCGCTCCGGGCGAGTTTCTACGTCGACCACCGGAGCCGGGAGTTCTACGGGCTCGAACTCCACGGCGACGACGGCACGCTCTACCTCCGCGACACGGGCGCGCTGGCGGCCGACCGCGACTCGGTGACCGTCCGCGGCGGCGACCGAGCGCCGACCCCCGCACCGCACCCACAGCCGCCGCGGGAACGACCCTATCTCGCCGGCCCCGAGCGCCTCGCCCGGGCGGTCGACGGGGGGGCGACGCCCCGAGCGAGCGCTCGGCGGGCAGCGCACGTCGTCGCGGTGTGCGCCGCCGTCGAAGCCGCCGCCGAGTGTGGGGGGTCGGTGCCGGTCGGCGGGCCGACGGTCGAGACGCCGACGCTCGCCTCCCCGCCGGTCCGTCCGCCGCGCCACGGGCCGTCCCGACGGGAGTCGCGCCACGCCGTCAGACTCCCGCCCGTCGGCTTCGGCTGCTCGCGCTACCGCGACGGCGACTACGTCTCCCGCGTCGACTCCATCGCGACGGCGCTCGACGCCGGCTACCGCTTCCTCGACTCCGCCGAACTGTACGGCAACGAGTCGCGTATCGGCGACCTGCTCGCCGCACCCGGGTCGCCCGACCGCGAGGGGCTGTTCGTCCTCGGGAAGGCGTGGAACACCAACCACGGGCCGGGCCACCTCCGGGCGGCCTGCGAGGGGTCGCTGGCCGAACTCGGCGTCGACGCGTTCGACTGCTACACGCTCCACTGGCCCGACGCCTGGACGTACCAGGGGCCGCTCCGTGACCTCGCCTCGCGCCCCGTCGCGGAGCAGGAACGGCTGACCTTCCCGACCGACGACGACGGGAACCCCGCGCGTGCTGACCACGACCTGCTGGACACCTGGCGACGGCTCGAACGGCTGTGTGAGACGGGGCTGACCCGCACGCTCGGGCTCTGTAACGTGACGCTCCCACAGCTCGTGCGGGTTGTCGACGCGGCGCGCGTCCCACCCGCCGTGGTACAGGTCGAGCGACACCCGTACCGCCCCCGACGCGCGCTCGTCGAGTGGTGTCACGCCCGCGGTATCCGGGTGGTCGCCCACTCGCCGCTGTCGGCGCCGGGGCTCCTCTCCGACCCGGTCGTCGAACGCGTCGCCGACGAGACCGACGCGTCGCCCGCGGCGGTCGTCCTGGCGTGGAACGTCGGCCGCGGCGTCGTCCCCATCCCGTCGAGCACCACCGACGAGCACGTCGTCTCGAACCTCGCGGCCGCACGCCTCCGGCTCTCCGCGGAGCAGCGCGCGCGGCTGGACGCCCTCGCCGACCCCACCTTCGAGCGATGAGTCAGGTCACGACCGGGGTGCCGACGCGTCTCCGCCGACAGTGGTGGCTGACCGCCGTGTGCTTCTGGGCAGTCACTGTCGTCGCGACCCTCGCTGTCGGCGGGACGTTCGAGGCGGGCGGGCGATGGCTGGCCGGGACGGCGGTGGTCGCCGGCTACTTGCTGTGGTTCCTCCGTCGGTCGCTCGGGCGGAACCACCCCGGCGACTCTACTCGGGAGGCCGGCGTGCCGGGTGCCGTCTCGCCGACGCTCGGCGTCGCGAACGCCGTCACGCTCGGCCGGGGGTGGCTGTACGCCGCCGTCGCGGGCTTCCTGTTCGTCGTCCCGCCGCTCGGCTCCCCCTGGCGGTGGGTCCCGTTCCTCCTCTACGGGACGGGGGCGGCGCTCGACGCCGTCGACGGCGCCCTCGCGCGGACGGTGGGGCGGGAGACGGCACTGGGGACGAAACTCGACATGGCGTGTGACACGGTGGGCTTCCTCGTCGCCCCGCTCGTCGGCGTCGTCTGGGGCGCGCTCCCCGTGTGGTATCTCTCCATCTCCGTCGCCCGCTACCTGTTCAAGTTCGGTCGTGGCTGGCGCCGCCGCCGGGGAGAACCGGTGTACGACCTCCCCGAGAGCCGCGTCCGCCGACCGCTCGCGGGGGTCCAGATGGCGTTCATCACGGCGGCGCTCTGCCCGCTCGTCCCCCGGTCCGTGGTGTGGCCCGCGGCGGCCGTCGTCGTCACACCCTCGCTGGTCGTCTTCGCTCGCGACTACCTCGTCGTGGCCGGCTACCTCGGGAACGGCGGGCGCGGCCGAGGTGCCGAGACCTAACGGAGCGGTCGTCCTCCTGGAGGAGCGGTCGTCCTCCTGGACGTGACCCGTGAGGGGGAGCTTCGCGGCGTCGTCGCGAAGGGAATCGACGCCGAGCGCGACGGTCGGAACCGACCCCGAAGCGTGTCACTCACACCGACGGGTCGAGAGTTCAGGTGCGCGCGGGACAGGCGGTCACCGCTGAGTCCCGGCGTTCACGTCGTGTCACTAGGC
>JBEPXT010000169.1:0-6677 GCA_041641795.1 Salinigranum sp. | reverse complement strand
CACCAGATCGTCGGCGAGTTCGACGACTCCGACGCGATTGCCGAACTCGCCGACCGCGTCGACGCGCTGACCTTCGAAATCGAACTCGCCGACCCGGACGCACTCGAACGCGCCGGCGAGACGGCGGACATTCCGGTCCACCCGTCGCCGGACACGCTCCGGGTCATCGAGGACAAGTTGGTCCAGAAGCGCCACTTCGCCGACGCCGGGATTCCGGTCCCGCCGTTCCGCCCGGTCTCCGACGCCGCCGACCTTCGGGAGGCCGTCGAGGAGTACGGCGGCGTGATGCTGAAAGCGCGAACCGGCGGCTACGACGGCCGCGGGAACGTGCCGGTCGAGGATCCGGCGGTCGCCGCCGAGGCCCTTGATTCGGTCGGCGGGTCGACGATGGCCGAGTCATTCGTGGACTTCGCGCGCGAACTCTCGGTCATCGGCGTCAGGGGCGACGGCGAGGTGCGGACGTTCCCCGCGGGCGAGAACGTCCACGAGGCGGAGATTCTGCGCGAGACGGTCGTCCCGGCGCGAGCGAGCGACGCGGTCCGCGAGAGGGCCCAGGACGTCGCGCGTCGGGTGCTCGATACGCTCGACGGGCGCGGCGTCTACGGCATCGAACTGTTCGAGACCCGGGACGGCGAGATTCTCGTCAACGAAGTCGCGCCACGCCCCCACAACTCCGGTCACTGGACCATCGAGGGGGCCGTCGCCTCCCAGTTCGAACAGCACGTCCGCGCCGTGCTGGGGTGGCCCCTCGCTCCCGCGACGCGGCGGTCCCCGGCGGTGACGGCGAACGTCCTCGGCGACGTCGAGGAGACCCGGACAGCGACTCTCCGCGGCGTCGAGGCTGTGCTCGAGACGCCCGGCGTCGGCTTTCACTGGTACGGGAAGCGCGACGTCCGCCCCCTCCGGAAGATGGGTCACCTGACCGCCATCCCGGCCGGCGACGACGCGTCCGCCGAGGAGTTGCTCTCGACGGCCCGCGACCTCCGCGACCAGTTGACGTTCCGCCCCGAGTCGGAGTGACCGGCAGGGCCGACGTCCGACGCCCGACGCCGCCGGTCCGCGAGGTCAGTCCGCCCGGGTCCGCTCGGCGAACACGAACTCGCTGGTGCTTCCCAGCGGGTCGGCCGCCGTCTCCGTTCGGAGGCGGCCGAATCCGGCCTCGCGCAACTGGTCGAGGGTCGCCTCCCGGCCGGGCGCGGAGAAGAACATCGACCCGCCCATCCACCCGTGCCGAACCGTCTCGAAGCGCCCGCCGGGGAGCGTCATCAGGAGCAGGCCGCCCGGCTTGAGCACGCGGGCGAACTCGCGGAACACTGCCGGGTGGTCGTCGCGGGGGACGTGAAAGACGGCGTGGTACGCGGTGAGCCCGTCGGCGGACGCGTCGGCGAGTGGAAGTGCGGTCATGTCCCCCAGCACCAGTCGCGCGTGTGGAACTCGCTCGGCGGCCAGCGCGAGCGCCCGCCGGGAGAAGTCCAGTCCGACGCTCCCGTCCGGCAGGTTCGCGAGGGTCCGGGCGCCGTCGCCGCACCCGACGTCGACGACCAGCGCGTTCGGCGGACAGGCGTCCACCAGTCGGTCGAGGAGACGCACGTCCGACCCGTCCGGGTCGCGCCGCGCCGCGTACGCCTCCGATACGTCCTCCCAGGCCCGTCGTATCTCCGTGCGGTCCATGTGGCGCTGAGGGGCTGGACGGCAATGAGCCCTCGCAGCCGTCGATTCTGTACTACTCGCGCGCGAGTGGGTGATGTCTGCACCGACGTGGCCGCGTCGAGTGCCGCGGCCAGACTGGCGCGAACCGCAACCCCAAAGCCGGCGCCGTTCGGGAGGTGACGTATGACCGACGACGCGATTCAGGACCTCGTCGACCAGTTGCGCGCGGAGGCCGCCGCCGACCGGCCCGGGGCGGAGACCCCCGACGTCGGCATCGTCATGGGGTCCGACTCGGACCTCGACGTGATGGCCGGCGCGTACGACGCGCTCCGGGAACTGGGGTTCGCCGAGCAGACCGACTTCGACGACCCGCCCGCGGCCCGGTTCACTTTCGAGAGCTACGTCGTCTCGGCCCACCGGACGCCCGAACTGATGTACGCCTACGCCGAGACGGCGGCGGGGCGCGGCCTCGACGTACTCGTCGCCGGCGCGGGCGGGAAGTCGGCCGACCTCCCCAACATGACCGCCTCCGTCGCCTACCCCCTGCCTGTTATCGGCGTCCCGGTTCAGGAGAAGTCGGTCGACTCCGTAATCGGAATGCCGACCGGCGCGCCCCTCGTTGCGGTGGACGCGGGCAAATCGTTCAACGCCGCGCTGTCTGCGGTCCAGATTCTCTCGCGCCGGCATCCGGAACTTCTCGACCGACTCGACGAGTACCACGACGGCCTCAGGGAGGACGTGGCCGCCGTGTCGCGCGACCTCCACGACCTGGGTATCGACGGATTCCGCGAGAAGCACGACTGACAGCCGCGGGCCGCGCAATCCTCGCTACTCCCGACTTTCGCGTCCCGACGATTACGCCCCGCCTGGGGTAAAAAGGCCCGCCTGATTGCGGCGGGTGTGTGCCCGCTTCGTCCACCCGAGACCCACTCCGATTCTCTCGGCAAACCCCTCAGAAGCCAGAATTTCGCGGTCTATTCACTGAACCCGGAAGAATCAATACTTATAGGGGAGCGCTCCCAAGCGGCGCTCGTTACGGAGACCACGGCATGAATCAATGGATAGCAATCGGCATGCTGGGGCTCGTCGCAATCGGCATCCCGCTGGTCATGATGGCCATGTCGGCGATGCTGCGCCCGACAGTGCCGGAACAAGGCAAACGCTCCGCGTACGAGAGCGGTGAGGTCCCGACGGGGACGGCGCGCGTCCAGTTCAACATACAGTACTACATGGTCGCGCTGCTGTTCGTCATCTTCGACATCGAAACCGTTCTCATCTTCCCGTGGACCGTCATCTACCGGTCCGCGCTGGAGGCAGGCGTCGGTCTGTCGACGGTACTGTTCCCGATGCTCGTGTTCATCGGCGTACTCGTCGTCGGCCTCGTCTGGGCGTGGCGCAACGGTGCCGTCCGGTGGGTCAAAAGCCCCCGCGCCAGCCGCCAGAAAACCGAGAGGGAGGCATAGGGTTCCATGAGTAGTGATACTAAACCGTTCGTCACGGACGACAGCAAAGTAACGACAGACACGCGCGACGCCCGGATGGAGGGGGTCGACAGCCGGTTCAACTCGAAGCTCAGGGAGGCGCTCGGCTCGTCGCCGTTCATCCTCACCAAGTTCGACAAGTTCATGAACTGGGCTCGCGGGTCGTCGATGTTCATGCTGCAGTTCGGCATCGCCTGCTGCAGCATCGAGATGATGCACACCTACGCGGTCAAGCACGACCTCGACCGCTTCCACGCGGGCGTCCCCCGCGCGTCACCACGGCAGGCGGACGTGATGATCGTCCCGGGGACCATCGTCTCGAAGTTCGCCCCGCGGATGAAGCGGGTGTACGACCAGATGCCCGAACCCAAGTTCGTCGTCGGGATGGGGTCGTGTACCATCTCCGGGGGACCGTTCCAGGAGGGCTACAACGTCATCAAGGGCGCGGAGGAGGTCATCCCGGTGGACATCCACATCCCCGGGTGCCCCCCGCGTCCGGAAGCACTCGTCTACGCCGTCGCCAAACTGCAGGAGCGCATCGCCAACGGCGAATCGTCGCCCGTCACGGTCAAACCCTACGAACTGGAGCAGTTCGGGGACCTGGAGCGCGACGAGGTCGTGGAACAACTGGCCGACGAGATAGACGAGGACGACCTGGTCATGCGGTACAACTGGGCTGATTCACCATGAGTCTCGAAGACCCCGAGGGAGAACGCGAACAGCGCGTCGCCGGGACGCCAACGACGAAGTCGGAACTCGTCGAGTTGCTCGACGAGTACGTCCAGGGGACCGAAGACCACGTGAACGCGCCGGGAATCGTCGTCCGGCCCGACGAGGTTCAGGACGTCCTGTTCCGCCTGCGGGACGAGGCGGGCTTCGACCACCTGTCGTGCGTGACGGCCCAGGAGTACGAGGACCGCTACGAGTCGATTTACCACCTCACGTCGTTCGACGACCGGACGCGCGAGGTGAGCGTGGTGGTACCGACGGCCAAGGACGAGCCGGTGAGCCAGACGGCGGAGCCGGTGTTCCGGACGGCCGACTGGCACGAGCGGGAGGCCTACGACCTGGTGGGCATCGAGTACGAGGGCCACCCCGACCTGAAGCGGATTCTGCTGCCGGAGACGTGGCAGGGCCATCCGCTGTCGATGGACTACGACCAGAACCGGCCGCAGATAGTGGCCTACCGCGAGCACGCCAACCCGCTGGAGGAGGACCACCGGGCCGACGGGGAGGACGCGGACACGATGTTCATCAACATCGGTCCCCACCACCCCGCCACCCACGGCGTCCTGCACGTCAAGACGACGCTCGACGGCGAGCAAATCGCGGACCTGGAGTCGGACATCGGCTACCTCCACCGGAACGAGGAGCAGATGGCCCAGCAGGGGACTTACCGCTACCAGATAATGCCGTACCCCGACCGCTGGGACTACACGCCGGGCGGGATGCTCAACGAGTGGGCGTACGCGCGGGCGGCCGAGGACCTCGCGGACATCGACGTGCCCGAGTACGCTCAGGTGCTCCGGACCATGAGCGCGGAGTTCTGCCGCATCGCGGGCCACATGCTCGCCGTGGGGACGTTCGCACTCGACGTGTACGGCGACTTCACGGCTATCTTCATGTACTCGGTCCGCGACCGGGAGAAGGTCCAGAACATCCTCGAGGACCTGACGGGCCAGCGGCTGATGTTCAACTACTTCCGCCTGGGCGGGGTCGTCTGGGACGTCCCGGAACCGCGCGAGGAGTACTTCGAGAAGATCCGGTCGTTCCTCGACGAACTCCCGGAGGCCCTGGAGGAGTACCACGACCTGATATCCGGCAACGAGATTCTCCAGGCGCGGACGGTGAACACCGGCGTGCTGCCGCCGGAGGTGGCAAAGAGCTACGGCGCGACCGGTCCCGTCGCCAGGGGGTCGGGCATCGATTACGACCTGCGGCGGGACGACCCGTACGGCTACTACGACAAACTCGACTGGGACGTCGTCGTCGAGGACGGGATGGACAACTACTCGCGGTTGCTGGTCCGCCTCCGCGAGGTGGAGGAGTCGGCCAAAATCATCGAGCAGTGCGTCGACCTGCTGGAAGACTGGCCCGAGGAGGACCGCACCATCCAGGCGAACGTCCCGCGGACGCTCCGCCCGGAGGACGGTAAGGAGATCTACCGGGCCGTCGAGGGCGCCAAGGGCGAACTGGGCATCTACATCCGGTCTGACGGGACTGACACGCCCGCGCGGTTCAAGATTCGCAGCCCGTGCTTCTCGAACCTGCAGACGCTCCCGGAGATGTCCGAAGGGGAGTACATCCCCGACATGGTCGCGTCCCTGGGTAGCCTCGACATCGTTCTCGGCGAGGTGGACCGGTAACGATGTATCCGCTCCAGCAGACGCTCCTCCCGGAACGAATCGCCAACCTGCTCGGGTTGAGCGGCATCGCCGGCGACGTGGTCGGCGGCCTCATCGGCGCCACCATCATCGCGACGATTATGCTCACGAACACCGCCGTCGCCGGCCCGTGGGCGAAGCGGAAGATAACCGCGGCGTTCACCGACCGCATCGCCGTCAACCGGGTCGGCCCGTACGGCATCCTCACCATCGTGGTCGACGCCGTTCGCCTGCTCTCGAAGGAACTCGTCATTCCCGAGGGCGTCGACCGACCGGCGTGGGACCTCGCACCGATTATCCTGCCGTTCTCCGCGTTGCTCGGCTTCGCGGTCATCCCGATGGGCAGTGGTCTCCACCTCGCCGACCCCGAGGCGGGACTGGCCCTCGCGTTCGCGTTCGGCTCTATCGCCAGTCTCGGCCTCGTGATGGGCGGCTACGCGTCGAACAACAAGTACTCGCTTCTGGGCGGCCTGCGCGCGGTGGCACAGAACATCGCCTACGAGATTCCGCTCGTGCTGACCGGCGCGTCGGTGGTCATCTTCACGGGGACACTCCAGATGGGCCAGATCGTCGCGGCCCAGTCCGAACCGCTCGTGAGTTTCGCGGGCATCGCGATTCCACAGTGGTTCGCGTTCGTGAACCCGTTCGCGTTCGTCCTGTTCCTCGCGGCGAACCTGGCGGAAATCGGCCGGAACCCGTTCGACATCCCCGAAGCGCCGACCGAAATCGTCGCCGGGTACCAGACCGAGTACTCCTCCGTCTACTTCGTGCTGTTCTACCTCGGCGAGTTCATCCACATCTTCTTCGGCGGCGCCCTCGTGGCGACGCTGTTCCTGGGCGGCCCGGCGGGACCGGTTCTCCCCGGGTTCGTCTGGTTCATCATCAAAATCTGGGCGTTCTTCCTGTTCACCCAGTGGGCGCGTTCGGCGGTGCCCCGCGTCCGTATCGACCAGCTGATCGAGATCGGCTGGAAGGGGATGCTCGTCCTCTCCTTCGCGAACCTCGTCCTCACCGCGATAATCGTGGGGGTAATTGCATGATTGGAATACTGAAAGGGATGGCGACGACGATGAAACACGCGCTGGACGGCCAGACGTTCACGGTGCGGTATCCGGAGGTGGCTCCGGAGGTGAGCCCGCGGTTCCGTGGAATCCACAAGTTC
>JBEPXT010000168.1:0-6777 GCA_041641795.1 Salinigranum sp. | reverse complement strand
GCATCTGCTACCGCGGCGTCGAGGACCCCTCGGCCGAGGGGTACGAGTACAGCGCCGGCGCGAGGCGGTTCGAGGTGGCCACCGTGAACCCGGCGCCGTACGCGGGCCTCCACGCCGCGATAGACGACGTCGAGAGCATCGGTCTCGGGGTCGTGACGGACCGCATCGAGCGACTGACCGACCGCCTGAAGGCGGGCCTCGACCCGGACGCGCTTCTCAGCCCGCGCGAGTTCCACACCGGACTGGTCTCGTTCGCCGTCTCGGACCCCGACTCGGTGGTCGAACGCCTCGACGAGGCGGGACTCAAGGTGCGCACGATACCCTCGATACCCGCGGTCCGGGCGTCCGTCCACGCGTTCAACACCGCCGGCGACGTCGACGCACTGCTGGAGGAACTCGAACGGACGAGCGACGCCACGGCCTGACCGACGTCTCGTCCAGAGCACGCCCGACCCAGCGATGCGAGCGCTCGGGCGAAACCTTTCTGCCGGTCCCGACCGCCCGTAGATTCGGTGACCGGACATCTACTCCCGCGAACACTTCCTCATCTCGGTCGTGCTCGGTATCGGTATCGGTCTGCTGACGGACCCGCCGGTGTGGTGGCCGCTGGTCGCGGCCTACGCGGCCGTCGTCGGCGTCGGTATCGACGCGGACCACTTCCTCGTCGCGCGAGCGAACGCTGGCGACTGGGGCGCCCTGCGCCGGTGCGTTCGACAGCCGCGAATCGTCTTCGTGGACCAGGGCTCGATATTCGAGACCGGCGAGGTCAACACGGTCGAGCGACTGCTCAGCCACGTCGTCATCGCCGGCGTCGCCGTGGCGGTGCTCTGGGCGGTGTCGCCCTACTTCGCCGTGGTGACCGCCGTCGTCCTCTACGTCCACCTGCTGTCGGATCTCGTGGCCGACACGCGGGACTTCGACCGGCGCGCCCGACAGTACGTTCGCGCCATGGACGCCGCCGAATCCGACCCCGACTCGCACCGCGAGTGAGACGGGCTTCGGGGTCGCCAGCGACACCGCGAAGTCGCACACCCGACCCCGGTCGAGGTCGTTGGAAAAGTAACCGTTATACCGCGGGTGGCCGATTGCCAACGTATGCAACGACGTGCCGCGGCGATCTACGTCGCGTTGTTCCTGGTCGTCGGAGCGGCGTCGTACTCGCTCATCGCGACGGCTTCGCAGCCGACGGTTTCGTTCGACAATCCGGAATACGAACTCTCCACTAACGACACCTTCCAGGTCCCCGGGAGTCAGCAGACGTACAAAGTCGCCTCCATCTCCTCCTCGGGAGGGGGCGGCGAGGGGGGAAGCGCGTCGGTCACGGGGAGCATCGAGTGGGTGAACCAGTCCGCCCGCTACACGCAGACCTGGGAGAACAACTCCAGCGTCACGTTCCAGCAGCAGTCCTACACCGTGCTGGTCCCCAACCAGAGCAACACCAACTCGTTCCGACTCCGCGAGGAGATAAACCGGACGAAGATTCTCCAGAACGACACGAACGCCGACAACCAGACGCTCTCGCGCAACGGGACCGAGTACGTCGTCGTCACCCAGAACGGCACCTCGCGTCTGGTCCCCGCCTCGCAGTACTTCCCCGCGCCGAACACCCGGACGTTCGACGAGGGACAGCAGGTGAACTACAACGGGAACCAGACCACGTTCGAGAACGTCAGCGCCCAGTCGGTTCGGCTCGCGTGGACCGCTCCCAGGACGAACACGGTCGAGGCGTCCGACGAGGGGAACGTGACCGTCGGCGGACAGACCTACCTCGCTACCTTCCCGGACAACGGGACCCTGGTGCTGACCCAGAACTTCGATAGCTACCAGCGACAGACCGAGGAGATAGCGGAGCACAGAGAGCACGTCAGCGGCCTCTGGGGCGTCACCATCCTGAGCGGGGCCATCGTCGTCCTGCTGACCGCCATGGCGTTCCTCCCGTCGCGGTACTGAACCGCGCTCCGACCGCCGTCGCCGCGGCACGTCCTCCGATTTTCGCTTCGCGTTCACACGCCATCGAGTTCCGGGTCCGCCGGCGACGCGAGGGTGCCTGGAACCGGCGGAGCGGGAGTACGGCCCCGACGAGGAGACGCGGGCGACGTCAGTACCCGAGTTGCCGGGCGCGCCACACCTCGCCGGCGCGCGCGAGCATCTCGTCCCAGTCGTCGAACGAACTGTGCTCGCGCACGAACTCGTCGAGTTCGTCCCCGGGGAGCATCGCGACGTCGGCGCCGTCCGTCACCGTCCAGGGACTCGCCTCGAGGAACGCGTCGATGGACTCGAACTCTGTGTACCTGTGCATGAACATCCCCGGGAACAGCTCGTCCAGCGGGATGTCGTCGTCGACGTCGGCGTCGCCACCCGTCGCTTCGAGGCGGTCCCGGAGGTCGTCTGACCCGAACCCCATTCCCATGGGTCGGAGTGGCGGCCACAGGCAGTAAACTGCATCGGACACGTCCGGGACGCCCCGGTCGCCACACGGCGCCCGCGTTCGGCGCTCCGACGGCCGCCTCGGCGGCGAACGTACAGCGTTTCCGATAGTTTCGACGCGTTAACAACCCCTTCGTTTCGCCTGGAGAATCGTCCGACTGCGGCGACCCGTGGCGCTGTTCGTTCCACACGAAAGATGCCAGACGGGGGTTCGACCTCTCACGCCGAAGAGGGACGGGGGCTGGCCTCCTCGGTCACGGCGGCCGTGCCGCGTCGCGGGACCGTCACAGTGACGAGCGAGCCTCGCGGACTGTTCGCGTCGAAGGTGACGTCGCCCCCGGCAATGTCGGTACCCCACTTGATCAGCCAGAGACCGAGGCCGCTCCCGTGTTTCAGGGGCGTCTCGGTGCCGCGTTCCAGAACGGCCCGCTCGTAGTCGTCGATGCCCGGACCGTTGTCTGCGACCTCCAGTTCGACCGTTTCGCCGGTCGTCCGGACCGTCAGCCACACGCGGGGGTCGTCGCTCGTGTTGTGCTCCGCGGCGTTCTCGACGAGGTTCGACAGCACCGGCCGAACGACGTCGTCGACCAGCGCGTCGTCCGCGTCGCCGCGTCGCTCTATCCGGACGCCGGGATACGCCTCGTCGACGGCGGACACGCAGCGTTCGAGCACGTTACCCAGCGGGACCGCTACCGCGTCGTCCGTCCGGTTCTCGAAGATGTCGATGACCGTCCGCCCCTTCTCGCCCATCTCCTCGATGCGCTTGGCGCGGTTTTTCACGATCTGTATCTCGGTGCTCCCGCTATCCTCCGCGAGGAGGTCGGCGTACCCGTGGATGAGATTCGTCTCGGTGCGGATGTTGTGTCGCAGGATGCGATTCAACACCTTGAGTCGCTGCTGCTGGCGGAGGTGCTCGCTGATGTCGTGGAAGGTGATGACGCGGCCGAGCGGTCGGTCACGGACGTCGGTGATGCGGGTCACGGTCACGTCGTACTCGCCGCTCGTCGTCGCGTCGTCGATAGCCAGGTGGCCCGGCACAGATCCGTCGCCGGGAAACGACTCGTACCCCGGAATCACGTCGCGGGCGCGGGTGCCGAGCACGTCTGCGGGCGAGACGCCGAGGATGTCGGCCGCGCGCTCGTTCAGGTCGACCACGTAGTCGTGGCTGTCGACCACGACGGCGCCCTCGTGCATCCGCTTGAACACGAGGTGCCGGGCCCGCCGATTCGGCGACGGGTTCGTTCCGAAGAGCCGGAAGCGGGTGAGCGCTCCGAGGTACGCGACGCCCGATATCGAGAACGCGATGGGCGTCGGGTCCAGTCCGGGGACCGGTATCGCCCCCGCGAGAAAGAGGACGTTGCTCGCCCAGGGAACCAGCGTCCCGACGAGGAGGGCGACGCTCTGGCCCCGGAAGGAGACGGCGTCGCTCCGGACCAGGTCGAGAAGCGGGATGCTCCCGAGCAGTCCCAGGAGGTACGTGTAGGCGGTGATGACCCAGAACCAGGGACCGGGCGTGCGACTGAGCGTCGTGGCGCCGCCCTGGGTGACGAGTTCCGAGTCGACGTACAGGAGGTCGTTGTACTGGCCGGTGAGGGCCAGCACCACGGTGATGGCGGGGACGATGGAGAGCAACGCAGCGTTGCGCGGGCGGACGTACTCGTCCCGCCCGGTGTACTCCAGGGCGAACAGGAACCAGGCGACCGGGATGGCAACGACGCCAATCCAGCGGACGTCGGCCAGGAGCACCTTCATCGGGAGCGACGTCGCCTCCAGGTCGAGGACCAGAAACGCGGACCACCAGCTCTGGCCGGCGAGCATGACGACCAGCGGCGTCGCCCCGGGTTCCGGTCGTTCGCGCCAGGCGATGAGCGCCGCCGACATGCCGATTGCGATGGTGATCAGCAATATCGGCGTCAGCAGTTCGACGGTGAGCACCGACACGGCTTAGATGACGGCGCAACGTATATTAAATATACGGTGAAACAAGTATAAAGTAATTGTAGTTTTCCCGATTCGACGCCGGCGCCGTCAGAGACCGGCGACGAGCAGGAGCGTCGCGAAGACGACGAGGTACTCACACTCGGCGGCCTTCGCGAGGAGGCCCTCGGCGTCGTACCGACCGAGCAGCGACGTCACCGTCAGCGAGTACGCGATGCCGGCGAGAATCGGGGGGCCGAGCAGCACAGGGAGATGGCCCTCGGAGATGGCGACGAGGACGACGGCCGCGGTCACCAGGTCGAGACCGTAGAGCACCTGCCGCGTCCGCGCGACGCCCAGGACCACGGGTAGCGTCGACACGCCGATGGCCCGGTCGCCGTCGACGTCGCGCACGTTCGGAATTTCGGTGTTCCCGAACACCCGCAAGAAGAAGTAGGAGAACACGAGTCCAGTCGCCAGGGTCACGGACCCGTCCGCGAACGCGAGGGGGAGGAACGTCAGCGTCGCCGCCCACGCCAGTGCGACGACGGCGCTGTTGACGAGGAACACGTCCTTGAGTCGCCGGAACCTGACCCCGACGTTCGGGACCCAGTCGGTGGCGTAGAGAATCCAGAACGCCCCCGGGAGCAGGGTGATGACCAGTGCGAACGGTCCGCCGAGGACGGAGATGGCGACGGCCATGCCGTAGGCCACCGAGGCGAGGACGTACAGCACGTCCTTGTGCCGCCGCACGAACGCGGCCTGTTTCGGCATCGATACGACGTCCGTGTCCACGTCGGCGATGCGGTCGTTCACGTAGACGGCGACGGTCACCAGCCCCACCACGAGCGGGGCCGGACTCGGCGGGAGCGAGAGCGCGAACATGACGATGACGACTTCCGCCATCGCGATGAGCGCCAGGTACGCCGAACTGTACCGCAACGCGTCGAATAGTCGTTGGCCGTGCGTCGTCGTCGCCGCGACGGCTCTACTGTGCAACCCGGTTCGTCTGTCCGTCTTATTTGACAGATGTTTCGTTTCGCTAGACATGCTGATTCGACGACTGATGTGACGAAACCGTTCGCCGCACCTGCCGCCACGCTAGAAAACCAGCCGAGGGACGATTTATTTAAGTGTGAATGATATTAGGTGTAACGACAGTATCGTGTTCTGTACGTTCCCGGCCCTGGGGCCTGACGACGTCGTTCGGCCGCCGCCCGCCGAAATGCAGATGTCGCTTCGTGGCGTCACCGTCTCATGCGTCTCCACTTCGCTGGAACGGCCTTCGACTACCAGGCGCTGCGGGCGATGGCGTACACGACCTACGGCGGTGCCGAACCCGGTGAGGTACTCGCGACCGTCGACCGAATCCGCGACGGCGACACGGAGTCGTGGCACGCCGAGTGGCGGCGGACCGCCGAACGCGTCCACCGGGCGGCGGACGCGGCACTGGACGCCGACCGGTCGCGGACCGCGCGGTTCGCGTACCTGCGCGCTCACACCTACTACCGGACCGCCGAGTTCTTCCTGGCCCCGGACGACCCGCGTCGGCGTCCGACCTACGAGCGAAGCCGCGAGACGTTCCGGGCCGGGACGGCGCTCCTCGACGCGCCGCCGGACGTCGTCGAAATCCCGTACGAGGGAACGTCGCTCCCCGGATACCTCTTCGTCCCGCCGGACGCCGACGGCCCGCTCCCGACGGTGGTCTGCCTGGGCGGGTTCGACTCGCTCGCGGAGGGGCTGTACTTCCTCTGTGGCGTGCCGGAAGCGCTGGCGCGGGGATACGCGGTGCTGCTCTTCGACGGCCCGGGGCAGGGCGCGCCGCTCCGCCACAAGGGACTGACCGCGCGCCCGGACTGGGAGCACGTCGTCGGTCCGGTGGTCGAGTTTCTCGCCGGCGTCGAGTGGGTCGACCGGACCCGAATCGCCTGTCCGATGCTGGTGCTCGCCGGCGAGGACGACCACTTCGTCCCCCTCGGCCTGGCACAGGAGTTCGTCGACGCGCTGACCGCTCCGACGACGCTGCGCGTGTTCACCAGCGACGAGGGTGCGGGAGAGCACTGTCAGGTCGGGAACCTCCGGCTCGCCACCGGCGTCATCTACGACTGGCTCGACGAGACGCTGGCGCCGGCAGGATAGTCGACCCGACCGCCACGGAACACCGGACCCGATGGCCGAGCGCTTTCGTCGGGGCTCCCCCGGTTCACGACTGACCGCGATAGCGTGCCCTGTCGGATAGATTCCCAGTCACTGACGTTCGGTTCCGACGTTTTACTCGATTCAGTCTCACACTGCCCACGGGGGCGGCGGGTCGTTCGCAGACGGACCGGTCACGGTCGGTCAGGGACACGAACGACGCCGTCCGTCCCCCGCGCGAAACGGGGGGATGCATCCACCGCTATCGAGGCACCCGCCTCTCGTCCGAGTCCGTTC
>JBEPXT010000167.1:0-6853 GCA_041641795.1 Salinigranum sp. | reverse complement strand
TCGGCCTCGTCGTGACCCAGGTCGGGAGTGCACTGACGACGGTCTTCACGCTGGCGACGCTCGCCGCGGCGTACGAGCAACTCGTCGCGCTCCCCTCCGAGGATACGCCGGTCACGGCAGAGAGCGAGAGCGACAGCGACACGTCTACCCCCGCGTAGATGCCGACGCGGCTCTCGGCGGCTCCTCGTCTCCGCCGGTGCGACTCCGTGGTCCGGGCGTAGTCGGCGCTTGGCTTCACATCTTGGGACTGTGTGCAGTTGAGACGGCCCTCCGGCCCGAATCCAATCCGAAGCGTAGTCAGCATCCGAGCCGAGGCGACCGTTCACGAAACGAGCGTCTTACTCAGCACCGTCGGCCTCGACCGACCGAGTCCGTGCCAGACGTTCTGCTGATGATGGAGCAGATGTTATTCCGACGGGACCCGATGGACCAGACAGGAGGACACCGGAGTGAGTGAAACGAAGGGAGCGGGCAGTACGAGGGGACCGACCACCCGGCGGAGTGGTGTTCGGACCGCGATTCTGATCACGGGTGCGCTCTTGGTGGTGTACCACCACTTCGTCCGTCCGTGGCATCTCGAGTGGGGTGCCACGGACGAAGAGGTCGGGAGACGACTTCCAGGGGACGACGTCGTTCCGACCGCGAGCAGCGAGACGACCCGTGCAGTCACGATCGAAGCCCCCTGCGACGAGGTGTGGCCGTGGCTCGTCCAACTCGGGCAGGGCCGCGGCGGGTTCTACAGCTACAGTTGGCTGGAGAACCTGGCCGGAGCGGACATCCACAACGTCGACCGGGTCGTTCCGGAGTTACAGGGGCTGGAGGTGGGTGACACGATCCGGATGGCCACGGAGGACTACTGGCTCCAGAGTTCGCTCACGACGATGACCGTCGAACGCATCGATCCGGGCCGAACGCTCGTCCTCCAGGGATACGACGGTGGGACGTGGACGTTCCACCTCGATCCGATCGGCGCGGAGACGACTCGGTTCGTCGTGCGCGGACGAACACCGGCGAACCAGTCGGTCGTCGACCGTGCCGTTCGGTATCTCGTGTACGAGCTTCCGCACTTCGTCATGGAACGCGGCATGATGCGCGGGATCAAAGCGCGGGCTGAACGCCCCGGTCACAGTGGGGACGCCGTTTCGGAGTGAGGGTCTCCTCACCCCTCGAGGGTGTGACGCTGCCGTCGGAAGTGCACGGCGACGAGGAACGTCGAGACGGGGATGGCGACGACCCACAGACCCGCCAGTGGGAGAAATCCCGGGTCGACGAAGTAGGTGAGAAAGACGGGGACCGTGACGATACCGTTGGCGACGAAGAACCGACGGATCCACCGCGGCAGTCCACCATCAGTAAACACCGGAGCGACGGCCACCGTCGCCAGCCCCAGAAAAAGGTACCCCAGGCCGTCGACGGCCTGGAGGAACGTCCCGAAGGTGTCTGCGAGCAGCACCGTCTCGCTCTCGCGCAACGTTCCGCGCTGGGCTTTCGGGAGATAGACGAACAGCTGGACGACGTACATGATCGACACCTGCGACGCGTAGAGGACCGCGAAGGTCACCCCCGTGAAGCTCCAGACGCGCTGCTCCCCGGACACCGTGTGGTGGATACTACTCATCATCACCACGACGGCAACGGCGAGCATCAACGACGAGGCGTAGATCAACCGAACGCCGAGCAGCTGCGGGATCGCGTCCACCAGCTCCAACAGCGCCGCGACCGAGAAGACGGTGGCACTCACTGCGGCGAGTAGTGCTGACCAGAATCCGAGTCGGTTGATCGGGTCTCGACTCCACGCGTGAAGCAGTCGGTCGAACGGAATCGGAGTTGTCATTACAACGACCAGTATGCCTGCACATAGCTCAATAAGTGTATCTCGAGACCGCTCGGACGGTTGTGTGCTGCACGCGACCGCTGCACTCACTGGTTGCATCGGTCGATAGCGCACTGCCTCCGACGGTCAGTTGTCGGGGTCGACGTCGGACGATGTCAGTGTGCGTAGAGATTCCGTCTTTTCGGTGCCGACGTGTTCGACGAACGAGGGGCACGAGACCCCTCGTTCGGCGGCCCACGATAGGTCCCTTGGCCCGTCTCGAGTTCGCTCTCGGTCCCTCTCGGTCGAACGCCAGCCGAACGCCGGCAACCGGACGGTCGCGAGGGCGAGGGTCTGAGAGTCACCCGCGTTCCTCACCTCCAGAGTCCCCCCCGTCGCTCCGCCTGAGTTCGTCCGGTGAGTAGCCGTCCGTCCGCCCGTACAACGAGTACAGGACGACCAACATCCCGACGGCGACGACACTCGTCTGCACGGTGCCCGCCCAGAAGATAGAGAAGTGAAGCACGTCGAAGAGAACGCCCTCGATTACGGCGCCGATACTGATGATCGCGAACCCGACCGCGAGATATCGCATCGACTCGCTCCCCGACCGTCGATAGCCACGGTAGGCGGTGCCGGCGATGAGCAGGCCGATGACCATCGTGACAGCCTTCGCGATGACGAGTTCGACGTGCATCATCCACCCCGCATCTCTTTCCACATCCGGGCCAGACGGTCCGCAGCGTCCTCTCGGAGTCGAACCTGCACGTCGAGGTCACCGTCGAGCAGGTCGATGCCGATGTGCTCGAGGTTCGCTTCGTAGACGCTGTGGTGGTGACCTCCGCTCGGGTCGATCTCCGTCCGTTCGACGAGGAAGTCGAACTCCGTGAGTCGCTCGACCCGCCGATACACCGTGGGGAGCGACATCTCGTAACGTTCGCTCAGGGTTTTTGCTGACATGGCTTCACGACTGGTCGCGACCAAGATGGTTCGGGCGTACTCGTCCGCCAGCAGGTCGAAGAGGACCCCCTCGGCGTCTCTTTCCTCGCCTGCGGGCGCGGCCTCGGTCACAACCGGGAGGTTCGATTCCCGAAAATAAATGTTGTGGGTAGATGTTCCGACCCGGAAAGTCTTCTCTCGGAACTTTATCACTGTCTTCCGTACCGTCAACCGGAGGGTGAGCACGATGTCCAGAGCAGATTTCGACCGTCGCACGTTCCTCGGAATCGCCGGGACGGCGGCTGTCACGATACTCGCGGGGTGTACAGGTGCGGCACCGAGCGACCAGGCCGCAGGCGGGACGGCGACGGCGGCCTCGGACACCGCACACACCGAGAGTGGACACGGTCACGAGGAGGACGCACACCACGAGACCGAAGGTCACGGCGAGACGGAGGCACACCACGAGGCGGAAGGACATCACGACGAGGAGACGGCAGCCGACCATCACGAGGAGGCCGAGCACCACGACGGAGAGACGCACACCGAGGGTGGCCACACTGGAGGCGGTCCAGTCGAGCACGCCACGGTGAACATGCAGACCACCGACTCGGGTCAGCACTTCCACCCACACGTCGCGTGGGTCGAACCCGGCGGGACGGTCACCTTCGTCAACGAGAGCGGCACTCACACGGCCACGGCCTACCACCCGGACAACGGCAAGCCGCAACGCATCCCCGAGGGGGTCGAGTCGTTCGACAGCGGCCTCCTGACCGAGCAGGGTGCGACGTGGGAACACACGTTCGAGACCAAAGGTGTGTACGACGTCTACTGTGAACCCCACGAACAGCTTGGGATGATCGGTACCGTCGTCGTCGGCGAACCCGACCCCCACGACCAGCCTGGCCTCGCCGAGCCCCAGAGCGAGATGTCTGGAGAGGTCGCCTCGAAGATGCAGCAGTTGAACGGACAGGTCGACACCATGCTCGGTCACGAACACTGAACGTCGGACCCCGTTTCCGACGCGTGTCGGCCAAACGGTCGTCTGGACGCAGTATTCTCTCTCGCTTCGCTCACACAGTCGCTACCCCGACGAGACGGACAGGTCGACACCGCGGAGTCGCCGGGCGTTGATGGCGACGATGACCGTACTCAGCGACATGAAGACCGCTCCGACCGCCGGGGAGAGGAGGATACCGACGGGGGCGAGGACTCCTGCCGCGAGCGGGAGCGCGAACACGTTGTAGCCCGTCGCCCAGACGAGGTTCTCCTGCATCTTCCGATACGAGGCCTTCGAGAGCCTGATCAGGCGAACGACGTCGAGCGGGTTGTTCTCGACGAGGACGATGTCACCTGACTCGATGGCCACGTCAGTCCCCGACCCGATGGCAATACCGACGTCGGCTCGTGCGAGGGCTGGCGCGTCGTTAACACCGTCGCCGACCATCGCAACGAGGTGACCCTCAGACTGGAGCTGTTCGACCTTCGTGTCCTTCTCGTCGGGCAGGACCTCCGCGAAATACTGGTCAATCCCGAGTTCGTCGGCGACGGCTTTCGCGACGTCTCGGGAGTCGCCGGTCAACATCGCGACCTCGATTCCCATCGCGTGGAGCGCCTCAACCGTCTGGCGGCTCTCCTCGCGGACGACGTCCGCGAGCGCGAACGCCGCGACGACGGTCGACTCGTCGCGAACGAGGTAGACGACCGTCCGTGCGTTCGCTCCGGCCTCGTCCGCGAAGGCGGCGATTTCGTCGGGGCGCTGGACGTCGAGTCGGTCGAGCAGGTTCGGACCACCGAGATGAACCGTCTCTCCGTCGACGGTCGCTGTGACGCCGAGACCGCGGAGGTTCTCGAAGTCCGAGACGTTCACGCGGCCGACATCGCGTTCTTTGGCGGCGGTTCGAATCGCGCGGGCGATCATGTGCTCGGAGTCGGCTTCGACGCCGGCTGCCACGGCGAACGCACGGGTTTCGTCCCACTCGCCCGCGCCGGCGGCTTCACCGTCTTCCCGCCGCGTCTCCGACGCGACGCTGACGCCGACGACGCCCTGTTCACCTTTCGTGAGGGTCCCCGTCTTGTCGAACATCACCACGTCGAGGGTTCGCGCGTTCTCCATCGCGATGCGGTCGCGGACCAGCATGCCGTTCTGCGCTGCAGTGGCGGTGTTGATTGCGACCACGAGCGGAACCGCGAGGCCGAGTGCGTGCGGACACGCGATGACTAGCACCGTGACGACGCGTTCGAGGACGGCGATGTCGAACCCCGACGCGACGGTCCACGCGAGGGCGGTGACCCCAGCGACGGCCAGCGCGACGTAGAACAGCCAGCCCGCCGCACGGTCGGCGAGGAGTTGCGTTCGGGATTTGGACTGCTGGGCTTCCTCGACGAGACGCACGATGCCCGCCAGGGCGGTTTCGTCGCCAGTCTTCGTCACCCGGACGCGGAGGCTCCCGTCCTGGTTGACCGTCCCGCCGACGACCTCGGAACCGGGCTCCTTGTCCACGGGGCGTGACTCGCCGGTGATCATCGACTCGTCCACGGCCGATTCGCCGTCGACGACCTCACCGTCGGCGGGAACGGACGCACCGGGCCGAACGAGGACGACGTCACCCTCTCCCAGGTCGGAGACGGGAACCGTCTCCGTCTCACCAGCCTCTGCCACGCGTTCTGCCGTATCCGGCATGAGTTTCGCCAACTCGTCGAGCGCGCCCGAGGCCTGCCGGACCGATCGCATCTCCATCCAGTGGCCCAGCAGCATGACGTCGATCAGCGTGACGAGTTCCCAGAAGAACGGCGTCGTCCCCGCGAGGAACAGGCTCGCGATGGAGTAGACGAACGCGACGGTGATGGCGAGCGAGATGAGCATCATCATCCCCGGCTCGCGGTTCTCGAGTTCCGTGCGAGCCATCGAGAGGAACGGCACGCCCCCGTACGCGAAGACGATCACCGAGAGGACAGGGGTGATCAGCCCACTCCCCGGGAACACCGGTGCAGTGTAGCCGAGGACGTCCTGGACGAACTCGCTGAAGACGATAACGGGGACCGAGAGGACCAGCGACACCCAGAACCGGCGACGGAACATCCCTTCGTGCCCGGAGTGGTCAGTGTGGGCCCGGTGTCGGTCACCACGCTCGTGCGGTTCGGGGACGTCTCCGCCCGAGGACGAGTCGGTGTGCTCGGAGTCGGCGTGACTGTGGACGTGTGCACCGCCGTGTTCGCGCTGCGCTTGCTCGCTCGTCCCTGTCCCGTCCGCGTCCGATGGCGGCTGACCCCGCTGACCCTGTCCCTGGTGGACCGATGGACGAACGTGCCGACCGGGGACGGAGGATTCCGCCCGTGCCTCGACCGTCGCTTCCATGCGACAGATGCGACAGCACTGCACTCCACTCTCCGGACGATGGGAGAGAGTGCGTTCGTCCGAGTGCTCTCGAGTCGGCTCCGCGTTCATTTCTTGCGTATTGGTACCGTAAAACATTGTCTCGTTCGGGATCGGAATCGGTTGTTGGTGGTCAGGGGGAGGCCTGCTCCTCGGAGCGTGTCGGAAGAGCACTCGGACGGGTGTCGCCACCACGCCCGCTTCAGCCGGCTGCGGTGTCTCCTGTGTTCTCGACGGCTCCGAGCGGTGCAGCGAGGACGGCGTCGCCCTCGACACGCACCTGTTCGCGCTCGGGGCCGGCAGTTGCACTGCTCACACCACTCACCTCGTGGAGCGCTTCTTCGACGGGTCGCTCGCACTGGTCGCAGTTCGTTCCCCCAACTGTGATGGTCGTCCTCATCCACATCCAGTTACGCTTCCCTCTCTTATTCCGATTCTCCCTTCGATTCGTTCGCTCATCCAAGTCTATTCCTTCGAAAGCAAAGTCGAGAGGCGCGTCACCGTGACGATGTCTCGGTCTCCGACGGAAGCGTGGTCGGCACATTCGTGTGAACGCGTAGTCAGATTCGCCTCGGGGTGGTGGGGGTTCGACGAACGAATCCACACGACGCAGTGCCACGAAGTCGTGCGGATGTGGACCCGTCGCGGCCCCAGCAGCGAAACACGTTCCAGAGGCACGACCCTGACCGAGCGACACACTCCAGTACTCGTCGGGGAGACATCCC
>JBEPXT010000166.1:0-6883 GCA_041641795.1 Salinigranum sp. | reverse complement strand
GCTGGAAGACGTGGTTGAGGCTGCCCAGCGCGTAGTTCAGCGCCTGGTGGGCCCGGACGTGGCCGACGCACTCACCCTCGAGAGGCTGGTTGAACGGAAGCGGCTTCGTGTAGGACGAGCCGGCCCGCTCCAATCCCCGCTCCAGAAGGCGCTTCTCGGAGGCGGGCGTGCCTCCTTCCTCGTCTATCCATCCGTAGATGTCGGGGTAGAAGTCGAAGTCGGTGAGCCCGGAGTGGCGCTCGTAGACGTCGTCGTCAACCTCGTACGTCGGGGCGGACACCTGCTGGACGCCCAGCGGCGTGTCAGTCGCCTCCGAGATGGCCTGCAGCCCGCTCTCTAGGTCGTCTCCCAGGAACTTCTTCTGGGCGAACAGCGCGTTGAGTACCGCCAATCCGCCGCCGCCGGCAAACGCACTCAGTAACCGCCTGCGCGGAATCTGCGTTTCCGATATTTCGTCGTAGAGCTCCGTATACGTCTCTTCAATCTCTCGACGTTCGAGCGGTTCGTCGTGCTTCGACAGCTCCGCCAGCCCTTCGGGGAGGTCTCTGGAGGCCATGAGTGCGAATTCACGTCGCTCTCGACGCGGCGACCACTGCCGGGTCGGGGCCGCTGCTCGCAGTGGGGACGAGTCCCGGTCGACGATAGATTTCGCCCATACTCTAGAATTAATCATGGAGTTATCAAGTACACACCCCCGAACATGTAGGGCCCCTCAAGACTCGTGAGAGCCGAGGTCCCGCCGGACGTGGGTCGAGCCCTCGATAGCGGTGGGAGAGCAGTTCGGTATCGAGTCTCGACAGGCGGGTCCCCAGCGAGACTCGGTCCGGGAACGGGAACTCACCGCCCGAATATCAAAATCGATATTGTGCTTCGCACATTTTTATACGAGGGCGGACCAGACACGGCCATGACGAGTCATAGTCGCCCCGCGGTGACCGAGTTGTGACCGACGCGTCGACGCTCGAAGTGACTGCAGCGGAACCGGAACCCGACGGCACCGGGCGGGTTCCGGCGCCGCTTCCGCCCGACGACCCGGACGCCTGGTACGCCCCGACCGTTCGCGCCCAGTACGAGGTCGTTCCGGGAGTGGTTGCGACGGTCCGCGAGAGCGACCGAGGGTTCGAGTATCAGGTTCGAGAACCGCCTCTCGGCCCCGACGACCGACGAGCGCTCGCCGACGTGGACGACCACTTCGCGGCTGTGCAACACCGCCGACCGCTGACCCGCGAGGGGACGATGGAGCGGGCGGCCGGCGGGTTCCCTCCCAAGTACCGCCGGGTACTCGACCGCCTGCTGGACGTGACGCCCGCGGCCCGGCGGCGCATCGCCTACCACGCGCTCTGTGACCTGCGCCTGCTCGGACCGGTGACGCCCCTCGCACTGGACGAGCGAATCGACGTCGTCGACGTAGGCGGGGGCGACACGGACTGCCTGGTGGTCCACACCCAGAACTACGCGCCGGCGACGACCCAGTTCGGCGCGGACGCGGCGTTCGCCGACCGGGTCGCCGGCGAGCGACTGACCCACTACCAGGTCCCGTTCGCGGGGTTCGACGTCGACGTCGTCGTCTACCGGGACCACCTCCTGGGCGACGACCGCTTCGCCACGAAGTACGCGGTCCTCGAACCCGCGCTGTTGCCGGGGGACCGAGCGCTCGTCGACGAGGCCAAAGAGCGCATCTGGGAGTCCAACGTCGAGGCGGTCATCGAAGACCGGCACGCGTTCGTCGCAGAACGGGCGCGGGAGTTGCTCTCTCGACGCCTCACGGCCCGTAACACCCGGGCGTGGCTCGAAGCCACGGAGTACCGCGTGACCGCGGCGCTGGCCGAGTACGGCCTCGCTGTCCCACCGGTCGACAGCCGATTCGCTCCGGACCGCCTCGACGACCTGGTCTACTACGTCCTCCGGGACTACGTGGGCGAAGGGGTGCTGACGATTCCCATCCGCGACCCGAATCTCGAAGACGTGGAGGCCAACCGGGTGGGCGAGCGGGTGAAAGTCATCCCCCGGGCCGACGTCGCCCCGACGGGGCGCGTGCCGACGAACCTCCGATTCGACGACGAGACGGAGTTCGTCAACGTCGTGACGCAGCTCGCGGCGAGCGACGGGACGGAACTGAGCGCCTCGGTCCCGAGCGCGAAAGTGAACCTCGACCCGCCCGGCGTCGAGGAGACCATCCGGTGTGCCGTGGCGCTCCCGGTCATCAGCGAGGGCGGCCCCCACGTCTCGATTCGCAAGCAGGCCGCGGACGCGATGACGCCGGTCGACCTCGTCGCGCGCGACGCACTCTCGACGGAACTGGTGACGGTACTCTGGATGTGCTACGAGCACCACTGCGTGGTGCTGTTCTCGGGGCCGACGGGGGTGGGGAAGACCACGCTGATGAACGCCCACATGCCGTTCATCCCGTACGACGACCGGCCCGTCAGCATCGACGAGGGCTCCCGGGAGGTTCGCCTGCCCCACGAGACGGGCATCTCGCTGACGACCCGGGACCACGAGAGCGAGTTCAAGCGCGTGTCGATGGCCGACCTGATGACCGAGGCCAACTTCCTGAACCCCGACGTCGAAATCATCGCCGAAATAAACACCCCGGCCAGTTTCCGAACCTTCGCCGAGGTGCTGAACACGGGTCACGGCGTCGTCGGGACGACCCACGCCGAGGACATCGAGACGCTGGTCAACCGCGTGGTCGAGCAGGGGCTCCCGCCCTACCTGCTCAGGGAGATTGACCTGGTCGTGTTTCCCCGCCTCGTCGACGACCAGCGCTACGTCGGCCGGGCGGTCGAACTGGTCAGCGAAGCGGAGTACGCGGACCTGCGGGGCCGCGAGTCGGGACCCCAACACGACCAGACCGCCGGCGTCGTCCGCAAGGCGGACCGCGAGGTCCACTGGAACACAGTGGCCTGGCGGGACACCGGCGGCGACTTCCACCTCGGGTACGACCACCCGGACCTGGGCGACGAGCGCCGGTCGCTCGACCTGCGCCTGTTCGACCGCATCGCCGCCCGAACCGACCGGGACCTGGCGGCCGTCGAGGCGGAGTTCCACCGCAAGCACCGGTACGTCCAGTACCTGGTCCAGGAGGACGCGACGGACTTCGAGCGGCTGTTCGGCTTTCTCTCGGACCTCCGGACGGACGAGGCGGCGACGGTCGAGCGCATCCGCCGGCGCGCCGGCGACGACGCCGAGACCGACGGACGCGGGGACCGCGGCGATGCGTAGGCGGTCGGTTCCGGACGACGCAGCGGACGTCCGGTCGGCGGAGACCGACGAGGAGACGTGGTGGGCGCCGCTTCGATCGCCGCTGTCGGACACGGCGAGTTCACTCTCGCTGCTCGACCGCCTGCTGCACGCCCTGTTCGCCCGTCACGCAGACAGCGACCGACACGAGCGCGACCGGTTGCGGTACCGTGGCACCGACCTCCGGGTCGGGTTCGACGTGTACGTCGCCAGGCTCTACGGCCTCGCCTGGGTCGGCGCGGTCCTCGCGTGTGCACTCGCGACGGCCGCGGTCCTGCTCGTTCCTCCGGGGGCGATCCGCGCGGCCGCCGGGGTCCTGACCGCTACACTCCCGTTTGTCGACCCCGGGACGCTCCCCGCGCTCTCGACGGGAAGTCTCGCCGCCGGGAGCGGGTTGCTGGCGGGGGTCGGCGGCCGTCGCGGCGTCGTCAGCGCCGGGGGCCAGCACCTGCGGTGGCGGGCCGCGGCGCGGCGAGCGAACATAGAGCGGACCCTCCCCGGGGCGGTCCGGTACCTCCACGTGCTATCGACCGGCAGCGCCGGACGCCGGGAGATGCTCCGCCGCGTCGCGGACACCGACGCGTACGGCGACACCGCAGTCGCGGTCCGAAAGGCGCTCAACACGGCCACGCTGACCGGGAATCTGGGGGAAGGCCTCGGACGCGTCGCCCGCGACACGCCCTCCCGGGACTTCCTCGCGCCGTTCCTGCTGAAGTTCCGCGAACACGGCGACCAGGGCCCCGACGCCCTCTCGAACTACCTCCAGATGGAGAGCCGGATGCTCGGCCTCAGCCAGGACCGGGCCAGGGAGCGCGCGAGCGGCTTTCTCGAACTGCTGGCCGAACTGTTCATCGTCCTGCTGGTCCTCCCGGCCCTGCTGGTCATCGTCCTGACGGTGTTGAGCGTCATCTCGCCCGGCCTCGCGGCCCCGGTCGAGACGCCGCTGGGAACCACGACGGTCCGGGGGGTCGTGGTCTACGGGAGCGCCGGATTCATCCTGTGCGTGGGCGTGCTGGCGAGCAGTCTCGTCGAGTCCCTCCGACCCCCCGACCAGGTCGTTCGCTACGCCCGGCCGCGGGGAATGCTCGCGACGGTCCTGTCGGCGCCCGGCAACCCCGCGAGCGCGGCAGTTGTCGCCATGGCTCCCGCAGGAGCAGTCGTCGGCGCCCTCGCACTCGGCGGCCACGGCGCCGTGACGGCCGGGCTCCTGGGGTACGTCGCCTACGGCGTGCCGGTGGGGCTGGTCGCCCTCCGGCGGGCGCGTCTCGACGACGCCAAAGACCGCGAGATGGCCGACTTCGTCCACGCCGTCTCCGGCCACGTCAACCTGGGACGCCCGTTCTCGACGGCCGTCGAACTGGTCGCGCGCGACGTCGAACTCGGGGCGCTCGACGCCGACGTGGCCGACCTCGCCAAGACGCTCTCGTTCACGAGCCCCCACGACGGGACGGGCGTCGCCGACCTCCGGACCGCCGCGCTGGCGCGGTTCGTCGACCGCGTCGGGACGCCCCTCGCCGAGCAGAGCATCGGCCTCGTGACGGGCGCACTGGAGGCCGGCAGCGACGCCGGGACGGTCTTCGAGACGCTCCAGTCCGAAATCGGCCGCCTGTACCACCAGAAGCGGTCGCTGCGCTCCGCGATGCTGGTCTACGTGGCCGTCGGCTGGACGACCGCCCTGCTGGTCGTCGGCATCACCGTCGCGGTCAGCACCCACGTCTTCGACGGCTTCGCCCAGTTGACGTCGCTCTCCTCGACGCAGACGGGGCTGGTCGACCCCGGCGCCATCGACCTGGCCCGCGACCGACACCGGGTGTACGTGGTGACGCAGGCGACGATGCTGGCCGCCGGGTGGTTCGCCGGGTTCGCCAGTCGCGGGCGGTACGAGGCGCTGTTGCACTCGGGCGTCCTCGTCGCGGTCTGTCACGCCGTCTTCGCGGGGGTCGGCCTGTGACGAGCAGTACGCGACCCCAGTGCCCGGTGCCGAGACCGTCCGGGGTGCGCGGCCAGTCGGCGGTCGTCGGCGTCGCGGTACTGCTCGGGATAACCGCGGTCAGCCTTGCCGTGCTCACCGCGAGCGTCGGCGTGGCCGTGAACGAGGGCGTCGCCACGGCGGACACACAGCGGGTCGCCGACGGCCTGGGCGACGCGACCGACCCCGCCGCGGCAGGGCCGTCCCGGACTCGACTCTCGTTCGCCAGCGGCAGCGTCCGCCTGGTCCCGCGGACCGTCCGAATTCTCGACGGCGCGGGCGTGGTCGCGCGCTACCGAACGTCGGCCGTCGTGTTCACGACCGCCGACCGGCGAGTGGTCGCGCTGGCGGGGGCAGTGGTCCGCGGGACGGGGTCGACGGCGCGGTTCCGCGACCCGCCCCGGATGACCGTGGGCGCGTCCGCCGCGGCGGTGGGACTGACCGTGGTCGACGGCTCGGGGGCGGACGCGGTGACCGCGGGCCGAGACGCGGGCGTCGTCCTCCGGTCGAACGTCACCCACCGGCGGCAACGGCTCCCCCGGGACACCTATAGCGTGGCAGTGGAGACGGCGACGCCCGATCCCTGGGCGCGGTACCTGGAGCGCCGGGGGGCGACCGTCGCGCGCACCGACTTCGACGGTGACGGCGTTCCGAGCGTCGTCGCCGCGCTGGACGAACCCCGGCGCCTCCATCTGGTCGTCTCGGACCTGCACCTGGAGGTGACCCGTGGCTGACCGCGGGGTCGCACCGGTCGTGGGCAAGTGCCTCGAACTGGCGGTCACGGTGATTCTCGTCGGCCTCCTCGCGGGGGCGCTGTACGGGAGTCTCCTGCCGCAGTACCGCACCGCTACGGGCGCGGAACTCGCAGACCGGACGCTCTCGGCGGCGGCGACGCACGTCGAGACGGCGGCGGCGCAGGTCCACGTCGCCGCGGACGCGAACGCGACGAGCGCGTCGGCGACGGCGACGGTTCGCCTCCCGGAGACGATTCGAGGGGACGCGTACCGCATCCGGGCGGTCGAAGACGCCAGTCTGGCGCTCGTCCACCCTCACCCGGCTATCGGCGGCCGGATTCGGCTGGTGCTCCCGTCTGAGGAGACGCAGGTCGGCGGCGTCTGGCGCAGTGGCGACCGGGCGACGGTGACAGTCCGCGACGGGGCGGGCCCACGCCGCATCGCCCTCGGAGGTGGCTCGTGACGCGACCGCGGTCCGGGCCGTCCTCCGCCCCGTGGGCCAGTGACGCGCAGTCCGGGCCCGGACGCCGGGGGCAGGCGAACCTGGCGGCGCTGGCGGTGGCGCTCGTCGCGGTGACCGCCGCGACCGGCCTCGGGCTCGTCGTGGCCGAGGACGCGCGCTACCAGGCCGACCGGACGCCGGAGGAGCGTCGCCTCGCCGGCGCGCTGTCGGACCGCCTGGTCGCACCCGGCGCGGCCCACGCCGTCCGGGCGAGCGCCCTCGACAGAGAGCGCCTCACGCGGCTGAACGCGACGGACGTGGCGACGCTCGCACCCGCACTGCGAGGGCACGCATTCGCGGTCAGCCTCGGCGGAACGACGCTGGCGTCGCGCGGCGACCCGACGGGCGGGGCGACCGTCCGCCGGCGCGGTGTTGCCGCTACCCGATACGGCGGAAAGCCACCTGGAGCGCCTGCGCGAGAGCCTCGCCGACGCC
>JBEPXT010000165.1:0-6895 GCA_041641795.1 Salinigranum sp. | reverse complement strand
GGTCCACGTCGTCGAACGAGACGTATCGCATGCTCCGGATGTCGAAGGTGACGTGCCGGTGGCGGGTTATCTGGGCCATGCACGCCCTGCTGACGCCCTTGACCGCGAACGTGGCGTAGGGATGCTCAAACGGGCCGAAGTGGCCGTGGTCGAGCAGGTGGGAGATGAGCGTCCGCTTCTTGTCCTCGAGCGAGTCGCCCTCGACGGTCTCCATGACCTCCTCGAACGTCTTCTCGCCGACGAACTCCTCCATGTAGTCGTTCCTGGCGGCCGTACAGACCAGTTCCTCCGGGTTCTCGGTGGCCTCCAGCAGGGTCACGTCCATACCTGCGAGGGTGCGTGCATCCTACTAAATTCTTCCAGTTGGCGGCCGGCGCGGCCACCAGTCGGCCGGACGCCGCCGGCGGCGAGGGCAACACCAAAGCCCCTCCGGAGATTACCCGACTGCATGATTCACAACATCGCCCGCGGCGTCCAGGCGTTCACGAGCAACGCCTTCCTCGTGGCGAGCGACGACCGGAGCGTGCTGGTCGACGCGGGGTCGAACTTCGACGCCGTCGACCACCTCCGCGAGGACGTGGACGGACTGGACGCGGTGTACCTCACGCACACCCACCCGGACCACGTGGGCAACGTCGACCCGATTCGCGACGCGTTCGGGGTCGAGACGTGGGGGTACGACCCGGACCACCCGGCGGTCGACAACGCACTGGAAGACGGCGACACGGTCACGCTCGGCGCCCGCGAGTACACCGCGTTGCACACCCCCGGACACGCCCCGGACCACCTCTGTTTCTACTCGCCCACGGCGCAGATAGCGTTCGCCGGCGACCTGGTGTTCCAGAACGGGGGGTTCGGCAGGACGGACCTCGCGGGCGGCGACCGGGACCAGCTCGTGGCGAGCATCGACCGCCTGCTCGGCACGGTCGACGAGGAACTGCAGGAACTCCACGTCGGGCACGGTCCGAGCGTCGTCGACCGACCGTACGACGACATCGAGATGGCGAGTCGCGCCGCCCGGATGGGCTGACCGTCGCCGACGAGTCCTCGCTATCCGTCGTCGCTGCCCTCGCTGTCGGGTTCCACCTAGCCGCCGTGCACCCCTTCGTCGTCTTCGCCGGCCGGGACTCCGGCCGCGGCGTCCGCGTCGCGGTCCTCGGTCTGTAATCCGAAGTACCCAGGTTCGTCGCCGACGGGGTCGTTGATGACCAGGTCCTCGGCGTTGTTGACCAGCCACGGGATGGTCCACTCGATGAGCAGCGCCTCTGTCTCCTCGTCGAGGTCGGTGTCCGGGTCGAGACCCTGCATCAGTCGTGCGAGTTCCGGAACCGTGTACATCTCCTCTGGGTCCAGCAGTTCCTCGGGCGTGTACAGGCGATACGGATAGAGCTTCTCGAAGTCGGATTTCGGTCGTGGCACGTCCCGACATACAGGCGGCCCGGGGTAAATGTCGATGGTTCTGACGGGACGTCCGGGGACCGCGGCGTCGGGTTGTCAAAGTTTCACAAGTGCCGTAGCAGTGATAAGAGTTCTGCGGGTACCTAGTACCGATGGTAGAACACATCCGGACGCTGGATTTCAAAATCGCCTTCGCTATCGGTCTCGGGACGATGATCGCCGCCGGCATCTTCTCGCTCTCGGGGACGGCCGTCGCCGAAATCGGTTCGAGCGCCGTCATCGCGTTCGTCCTCGCGGCGCTCATCGCCGGCATCACCGCCGCCGCCTACTCCGAGTTCGCCTCCATCTACTCCGAGAACGGCGGCGGCTACCTCTTTCTCTCCCGGACCTTCGCCGAACGGCGGGTGCTGACCTACGCCATCGGGGCGTCGCTGTTCCTCGGCTACACCGGGACGACGGCGTTCTACCTGGCGACGATGGACGAGTGGGTGTTCCGCTTCGTCATCCCGGAGTGGCTCCACGGTCTCCCCCACGGGACCGCCGGCGTCGTGGTCGCCGTCTTTCTCGGCGTCCTCAACGCGCGGGGAACCGAGGAGTCCGGGAGCTTCCAGTTGCTCGTGACCGGCGCGAAGGTGGCCGTCCTCTTCGCGTTCATCGCCGGCGCCTTCGCGTTCCGCGGACCGACGGCCGCGGTTGGGACGTTCGCCGCGAACTTCCAGGCCGAACCGGTCAACATCGTCACCATCGCGGCGCTGGCGTTCATCACGTTCTTCGGCTTCTCGGCCATCGCCGCCAGCGCGGGCGAGATTATCGAACCGCGAAAGACGGTTCCCCGCGCCATCGCCGCCTCCATGATTACGGTCACCATTCTCTACGCGTTCGTCATCGTCGCGATGGTCAACTCGCCGGTGCCGGCCGAGGTCATCGCCCAGGAGGGCGAGACGGCGATGGGCCGGGTCGCCGCGTCGTTCCTGGGGAGCATCGGGACGAGCCTCATCGTCGCGGGCGCCGTCTTCTCGATGGTGAGCGCCTCGAACGCGTCGATTCTGGCGGCCAGCGGTATCGGGTCGCTGATGGGGCGACGCGGGCAGGCCCCCAGGCCGTTCTCTCGCATCCACCGGCAGTACGGGACGCCCTTCTGGAGCGTCATGACGGCGATGGTCACCATCGTCGTCCTCATCGTGGCCTTTATCGCCGTGTTCCCGGCCGAGGGTGGACTTCTCGGTGACGTCCTCGGGGTACACCTGGGACTGACCGCCCTGACCGGGTTCGCGACGTTCAACCTCCTGGTACCGCTCGCCGTCGTCAACGTCGCGCTCATCTACTCGCGGCGGCGGTTTCCGGACATCGAGCGCGGCTTCCGGGTTCCCGGGGTTCCCGTAGTACCAATTCTCGGGGTCGTCGCCAACCTGGCACTGGTGTACAACCTCCCGCTGGACGGCGTCGTGACCGGCATCGTGCTCACCGTCGGGTTGCTGGTCGCGTATCTCGTCTGGGGCGGCCGCCCGGAGATAGAGGACCTGTTCCAGAAGGTGGTCGAACCGGGCGAACCGACCGGGAACGTGCCGACCGGCGCCCTCGGGGAGCGGAGCGGCGAGGCGATGGCCGCCGAGGGTGCGTCCGGGGGCGAGGAGGGGGCCGCCGACGCGGAGCCGTCGGACGCCGAGGACGAGCGATTCCGCATCCTCGTCCCCCTCGCGCGTCCCGACCGGGCCCCGACGTACCTGAAAATCGCTGCCGCCCTGGCCCGGGCGGAGGCGGACGACCCGGTCGTCCAGGTACTCAACGTGACCAACGTCCCCGACCAGACGCCCTGGGAATTCGTCACCGACACCGCCGGCGCGCGGGTCGACCGCATCCGCGACCATCTCGACGAGGTCGACCTCGACGTCCCGTACACGGTCGAGGGACACATCTGCAGGGACATCGCGTTCGACATCCTCCAGACTGCACGCGAGAGCGACGCGGACCTCATCCTCATGGGCTATCCGGAGATACACACCGGCGTCACCGACACGGTCGTGTTCAAAGCGCCCTGCGACGTGTTCTTCGCGAGCGGACGGCCGGCGCCCGAGGACCTGTCTGTCGTGAACGTGGGCGCCGGGGGCGGCCCCCACCACCGGGCGCTGCTCCCGATGGTCAGCGCCCTCGCCGAGCAGGGGTCCGAGATACACCTGGTGAACGTCCGCTCGTCGGGGGCCGGCACGCCCGAAAGCGTCGGCGACACGCTGGACGAACTCCCCTCCGTCGAGACGGCGCAGGTCCACACCGTCACGGCCTCCAGCGTCGCTGAGGGCCTGGTTTCGACCGCCGCGGACAACGGCGGCGTCCTCGTCGTCGGAGCCTCCAGGGACCGGCGTCTCAAGCAGTGGGTCTTCGGGAGTACGCCCGACCGGGTGGTCGAACTGGCCGAGGAGCGGGACGTCCCGGTGCTCGTCTACGCGAGCAAAATCGGCGTCCCGGGTCGCCTCGCCGAACTCGTCTTCCCCGTCATGCGGTACGTCAGGCGACACCTCTTCAGCGGCCAGGACGGCGCCGAACCCAGGACCACGGTCGACGCCGAGTCCACGACCGGACCGACCGACGGGTCCCCGGGCCACCGGTAGTCGAGCGTCGAGAGACTTGCATCCGCAGGGAGCAGGTCCAACGGTCGAGGCACGCATACACGTGGGTACGATGGACATTCGCGACATCGCCACCCCTACCTGCCCGACAGTCGAGACGGGAACGCGCGTCGGCGAGCTTCCGTCGACGTTCGAGGACGAACACGACGGCGTCATCGTCGTCGAGGACGGAGCGCCCGTCGGAACCGTCACGCCACGGGAACTCGTCCGGTCGCACATCGACGACGACGCCGGCGTGGGGACCGTCTCTCGGACCGTCCCGACCGTTCAGCGGACTGCGGACGCCCGCGAAGTCGCCCGGCTGTTCGTCGAGAACCGGGCTGCCGTCCTCCCCGTGATGGAGGGCGACACCCTCTGGGGGAGCATCACGAGAGACGCGCTCCTCGAAGCCGTCGTCGACAACCTGAAGATACTGACGGTCGCCGAACTCTACACACGGGAAGTCGTCGCCGTCCCGGAGGACGCGACGCTGGGCGAGGCGGTGAACCAGCTCCGCGAGAACGGAATCTCCCGCCTCCCGGTCGTCGAGGACGACGGGACGCTCGTCGGAATCGTCACGACGACCGACCTCGTGGAACTGGTCGTCCGCGACCCGCACGCCCCGCCCGCGGGGTCGGCGGACTCCGGCGACCAGCGGATACTCGACCTCCCAGTCACGAATGCGATGTCTCGGCCGGCCGAAACTGTCGACCCCGAATCGTCCGTCGCGGGCGCAGTCGAGACGATGCTGGAGAAGGGGTACGACGGCCTGGTCGTCTCCCCGTCTGGACAGAACGTCGTCGGCGGGATGATAACGAAGACGGACGTCCTGCGCGCGCTCATCTACACCGAGACCGACACGCTGGACGTCCAGATTTCCAACGTCGAGCTGCTCGACGCGATGACGCGCGACGAAATCGGCGAGCGCGTGATGGAGGTTGCGGAGAAGCACCGCGAGATGTACGTCGAACACGTCCACCTCCGCCTCCAGAAGCACAGCGAACAGCTCCGGGGGCGACCGCTGATTCGGTGTTCGGTGCGGATGTGGACCGACGAGGAGCAGGTCGCCGGCACCGGCGAGGCCTACGGCGGCGACGAGGCCGTCTCGCTCGCCCTCGACACGCTCGAACGGAACGTCCTCGAGATGAAGGGCCGCAACACCGAAGAGGCAGAGCGCGACGAACTGCTCCAGAAGCTCCACGAACTCTGAGGCCGACGACCGACCGGCGCGTCGGGAGCTACGTGCCCGGAGTCGAGTTCGTACGAGCCCCGCGCGACGCCTCCGTCCCGTCATTCGCAAGCCCAAGCTATTGCCCCGTCTGGCCCCCACACTGAACTGGAAACCAATGTTTGGACCACTGACTGTCGGCAAGAAAGCGGCGAAAGCGGGATACAAACGATTCGGTCTCCCGGGCGCAATCGCCGCCGGGACCGCCGGCGCCGGCGGATACGTCATCGCTCGGAAGAAGCTGAAAAGCGCCGCCACGTCCGACGAGACTGGCGACGCCGAGAGCGACGACGCGACGAGCAGCGACACGATGAGCGGCGACGACGCGGGCGGCGGAACCGAGAACGACGAGACGTAACGAGACTCCTGCCGGGGACCGCCGCCCGAGTGGTCTCCGGGACTCCCTCTCGCGTGACGCATCGACCGTCGCCAGCATCGCTCGCGTGTTCTTCGTGACGACCGACCCCGAGAGCGACGGCGCTCGCCCACTGGGCGGCTTCGGGGGCTGTGGGAGCAGAACCGACCTGCCCGGACGACGGATGCGGAACCCCGGTCGGCCGGAGGTGTGAGAATTCGGGATCGCCTCACTCGGAGAACGCTTGCTCCGGCGGCGTGAAGGGACCGGCGGAGACGGTGTACTCGGATATCGTGGCGACCCGGAGGAGGTACGAGACGAGGACCGCGAGGGGGAGCAATGCGATTGCGAGCCCGGCGCTCACGACCCACGGGAGGAGGTCCGGTCCGAGCGTCGCCACCGGCGACATCGTGTACACCGTCGTCAGGGAGAACGTCGTCAGGATGGCGAGGACCCCCGTGTAGGCGACGTACCGCGACGAGCGAGCGAGGTCCTGTTGAATGACGGTCGTCTTGAAGAACTGCCGGAGGACGGCGATAGCCACGAGGAGTTCGAGGATGCCCTCGAACTCGGAGCGCTCGTCGAACGTGCGGTCGTCCCGCAGCTCCCGCGTCGCGGTGATGTGGTGCGCGTAGTCGCTGTCGAGTATCGTCGAGAGGGCCTCGACTGACGACGCCTGGCTCGGACCGCCGTTGCCGGTCCGCTTGCTGTGGGCTTCGGCCGACTGTTCGTCCACGTCGGCCACGCTGGCGATTCGCTCCCCGTAGCCGGCGATTCGCTCCCCGTAGGAGCCGTCGTCCTCGACGCGCCCGGAGAGGCTCTCGGCCTGCTCGACCAGCGCCTGGCCGACCACGGCGAGAAACTCGGCCGGCTGGTTCGGACTCGACGAGAGGTCGGCGACCGCCTCGACCCGTTCGCGGAACGTAATCGTGTTGTCGATTCGGTCCCGGAGGCCTGCCGGCGACCCGAACACCCGGGAGAGCAGCAACTGATTGATGGAGAGGCTGACCGTAATTAGCGCGAGCAGCCCCGACGCGATACCGCTCGACAGCAGCGACTTGACCGCACTCCCCGGACCGAACGTGACGATGCCCACCTGCTCCAGCGTGAGCAGTACGAGGAACGTCGCTCCCACGATGGCCCCCGCGAGGAGAGGACGGTCGCCCTCTATCAGCACCCACTGGCGAATCGACTCGACGGGGCCCGCGTCGGAGTCGTCCGCGGGCCGAGGTGACGTGGAGTGTCCGTTGGCGTCCACAGCGATCACTCGGGGGGATGTTGCCGCGTTCGGTGTATGGTGGTTCTGCTTGC
>JBEPXT010000164.1:0-7009 GCA_041641795.1 Salinigranum sp. | reverse complement strand
GCGCCCTCATAGCGTCACTTCGTACTCATCAGCCAGTTCCTGGACGTCCTCCCACTCGGGGAGTCGCGACGTCCGCTGGGCATCGCTGGTGTCGAGATAGAGAGAGATACCGTATCGTCGTCAAACAGCGTCATTGTCCGGGTGTCGTACTTCACCGTGGGTGCGGTGAAAGTCGGCTTGCTGGCCTTCTTGCCTTTCGAGCGGCGTTCGATGCAACCGGTGATGGCTTGGGCAGCTTGGTGGGTGGCGAGAATCGCGTGCTGACTACCGAGGTCTGTGCATTCGCGCACGTCGTCGTAGGCGAGGGGCTGTACGTCGCTTTTGGCGTTGCACTTGCCCCACGCCATATCGGTGGCGAGTTGGCAACCACGCTTCCACTCGGAGATGGTCTCTTCGAGGAGGTCACGTTGCTCGTCAGTCACTTCGAGACGAGTGATTGCCGTCCGACGCACGTAATCGTCTGCCACAGTTTCAATGTAGACGAGCAGCTACTTGTTGGTTGGCGTTTGTAACCGATCTGAACGCGCTCCTCCCCTCCTTACTCACTCCCTTCAGCCGCTTCTTGAGGAAGGACTCCGCACGATTGCTATCAGTTGAACTACACCTTAACCAACACAGGACGTCTACACGAAGTCTGTTGGTTAATACTGGTGCAGGGCTTCGGCGGGAGACATCAGCGTACCTGTATCGTTTTTCTGCGTCCCCAGAACGCTCTGCGTTCTGGTGTGCGAACGAGACGCGTCGCGTCTCGTTAACGCCAGAAGTCGGCGGAGGCGTACGTAATGGACCCACGAGAGACACCAGGATACCGACTGCATCACGCACTCAGCACCCTCAACAGCATCGATTTCGAGCAACTGGACGCTCCCGACCGAGAGCGAATCGTCGAGACCACGACGCCTCTGGAACAGGTGGGGCTGCTCACCCGGCGAAGTGCTTTGGATGCGGCCGACATCGATGTAGAATCCCGAGCACACGCCCCATCAAGTGCGTGCATTCCTCTGCAGAATACAGCTGCTCATGACCGAGTGGAAGTGCAATTGGTAGTTCGTGGTAAAAACGAGTGCGAACAGATCCAATTGGCACGTATTGCTGAAATGTGAGACAGGCATAACCGTCCCCCACCCCTCCTACTAGTGAGTTACTCATGGATATCTCCGAAATCCTCTCCACGAAGTTCACCGAGTTCGATACTGGGACGCCGCTCTCGAAGGTCGCCGGCGCCTTCGAGAATCAAGAACTCGATGCCGTCGTGGTGACTGACGGTGACGAGTATCGTGGTGTCGTCAGCCGCCGACAGTTGGCTTCCTCGTCCAATCAGCCCTCCGCAAAGGTCGGCTCACAGGCCCAGCACGTCCCAACCGTCGAACGCACCGAGGACGTTCGGGAGGTCGCGCGACTCATGATCGGTAGCGACGCCAAAACGCTTCCCGTACTGGATGACGACCGACTCGTGGGTGTGGTGACCGCAGATGCTGTCCTCGAGGCCGTCCGCTCCTTCCTCGATGCGGCGACCGTCGAAGACGCGTATTCGTCGAAGCTGGTCAGTGCGACCCCCGAGACGACGATCGGAACAGCCCTCAACATGCTTCGGGAATCCGGTATCGCCCACCTCCCCGTCGTCGATGGGGACGACCTCGTGGGGATGATAAGCCTGTACGACGTTATCGAGTTTACGACGCGAGGCGGGAGCAAGAGCCAGGGTGGTTCGCCGGGGAGTTTCGGTGGCCGCGGACGGTCTGGGAGCAGCCACGGTGGATTCGGTTCTCGCGAGGGCGACTCCGACCGCCTGCTCGATCTGCCGGTACGGAATCTGATGTCCGACACAGTCGCGACGGTCGAGCGGAGCGCCCAGCTCGACGAGGTCGTCGAGACGATGTTCGACCGGGAGATCTCCTCGCTCGTCGTCACGCCCGACGGCACCGACGAGCCGATCGGTATCATCACGAAGACGGACGTCATCGAGGCGCTCACCTGGGAGCGCGACGACCGGAACGCCGTGCAGGTGTTCGGGCTCGACATGTTGGAGGGGATGGACTACGACGACGTCTCGGCGTTGATCGAGCGCATGACCTCGAAGTACGGCGAGATGAGCGTGATCAAGGCCAGTATCGAACTGCAGGAGCATACAGAACAGAGCCGGGGTGTGCCACTGGTGCTGGCACGGATTCGGCTGGTCACCGACCGCGGCTACTTCACGGCCGATGGGGAGGGCTTCGGTGCCGCTCACGCTCTTCGACTCGCCGCGAACGCGGTCGAACGCCAACTCCTCAAGGGGAAGACCTACGGCCAATCGAAGAAGCATCCCGACACTGACGAGCAGGAACAGCTCTACGGCTGGTGGCTCGGCGGATAACTGGATCAGTGTTCACAAACGGGCGAGTACCCGCTTCTCGATGGTCCACTCACTGGCTGTCAAAGCGATCGCGACCCTCGCGTCGTGTCCTGGCGAAAACCTCGGTTCGGGCGCTCGGCAGCAACGCGTCTCTGGGGAGTGAATCGAGCACTCTCTCGACTTGTTCGTCAGGGTGGTACCGGAGGATTCCTGTTCTATGATCGAGTTCGACGACGACGCGGGAAGCTATGTCACCCAATTAATCAAAATTGTCTTCGTCGTTAAAATGTTCTCAGTTGACGTGGTTGAGGAACGTTAGTCGGGCCGTCCTATGAAAATACGTCACGTGCTCGAATTCCTCGAAAACGAGCTCGGGTTTCCGATCGACCAAAACTCCGTTATCGAGCAGATCGGAGCGATCGAAATCGAGGCTCCGGACGCTCAGGAAACCGAGACGGTTTCTACGATCATCGGTCCCGTCGGGCAGGAGACGTACGCGTCGGCCGACGAGTTGTTCACGACCATCATCGGTAACGTAAACGACGAGTACATCGGTCGCAAATTCTACGACGACCGTGGTGGTAACCCCTCGGAGACAGCGTTAGGGCCCACGGACGAAACCGACGTATCGTTCTGAGACGTTCGTCGCTGCTGCCGAGGTGAGCGCCTGTTGCCGACTGCGTTGGGCGATCGTCTCCAGCGTTCTCGACACGTGTCGTAGACGGTGCGACTGCGACTGACCGCGATACGGTCGGCGGATGCAACACACGAGACGGTCGGCAAGGGCGGCCTCGTGGGTGTTTGGAGCGACGACAGGGCTCACGCGCTGACTAGACCAGTACGGGTGCCACCGTTCGTGTCTCTCACATAATTAAAAACCGAGCGAGTGTGAAAACATCGGCACTTGATACAGTCACGGGCCGAACACGGGTACATGTACTATCCGGTCACCCTGCAGATTTCCGCTCTCGGATTCGGCATAGTCGGCCTGTTCGTGCTCGTACTGGCAGTGGTGACGGTCTGGCAGATGGTGCGATTCGTGGACGCATACGACAAGCAGGCGCTCACCGTGTTCGGCGAGTATCGCGGCTTGCTCGAACCGGGCATCAACTTCATCCCCCCGTTCGTCTCGCGCACGTACACGTTCGACATGCGTACCCAGACGATGGACGTACCTCGCCAGGAGGCGATCACGCGAGACAACTCCCCCGTGACCGCGGATGCCGTCGTCTATCTCCGTGTGATGGATGCGAAGAAGGCGTTCCTGGAGGTCGAAGACTACAAGACGGCGGTGTCGAACCTCGCCCAGACCACGCTCCGGGCGGTTATCGGCGATATGGAACTCGACGATACACTCAACAAGCGCCAGGAGATCAACGCTCGCATCCGCAAGGAACTGGACGAACCCACCGACGAATGGGGGATTCGCGTCGAGTCAGTCGAGGTTCGGGAGGTCAACCCCAGCCAGGAGGTACAGCAAGCGATGGAACAGCAAACCGGCGCGGAGCGGAGACGCCGGGCCACGATCCTCGAAGCACAGGGGGAACGCCGGAGTGCTGTCGAGAAAGCAGAAGGGGACAAGCAGTCGAACATCATTAAAGCGCAAGGCGAAAAACAGAGCCAGATCCTCGAGGCACAGGGCGATTCGATCTCGACGGTGCTGCGCGCGAAGTCCGCCGAGTCGATGGGTGAGCGCGCGATCATCGACAAAGGGATGGAGACGCTCGAAGCGATCGGTCAGGGGGAGTCGACGACGTTCGTCCTCCCGCAGGAACTCACCTCGCTGGTCGGGCGGTACGGTAAGCACCTCACAGGGAGCGACGTGGCGGCAAATGGGCACAGCTTAGACAGTCTGGGATTCGACGCCGGGACGCGCGAACTCCTCGGCCTCGACGACATCAAGGAGATCCTCGGCGAGATCGACAAGGCCGCCGAGATGGATATCGAAGAGCTAGAACAGCAGGCCAAAGCGGTCAAAGACGGGAGCCCGAGCGCCGAGAGTGCCAACGAGGCCGTCGAGGACGACCCTGACAGGGAACCGGAGAGAGAGACGTCGGTTTCGTCGTAGACCGGTATGCTCCTGTGGGTCGCTGCTGTCTCCGTACTACCTGTCGCGACCCCGGATCCGTCGTCGTCCCGAGACACTGCGGGAGGGAGCGCGCCTGATGCGGTGCCGTCTCAGGGAACGCCCTCCACCTGAGAGTAGGATCGGACGACCAACGCAGTCCTCAGTTGTCACCCGACTTCTCACAACAGCGTGGGTGTGTGAAAACGTCGTGGTCTTATTCTCGTCCGTGCGTTCGGTTTGGGATGTGGATCTGACGGACAATCCAACAGTCCGCCATTCGCCCGCACGAGTACAGTGCCGAGTGAGTCCCGAATGCGAGTACTAGTTCGGCCACTCGACAGAGGGAACGCCGGAAAGGGACTGGCAGCGATGGACACCGAGACGATGGACGAACTCGGTGTTTCGAGCGGTGACTACGTCACTATCTCGGATCCAGCGGGGGAGTCCGTCGTCCGAGTGTGGCCTTCACAGACACGCAACCTGCGGAGAACGGTCGTCGGTATCGACGGCCAGACGCGAAAAACGACCGGCGTCAACATCGACGAACAGGCCACGTTGAGCCGGCAGCTGTCGCGCCAGCCAAGCGGGTCACTGTCGCACTCCCCGACGGACGACGGATTCGTGGCGAACTCGGTCCGTACCTGCGAAACAAGCTCGCCGACCGAGCGGTCCAGACGGGCGATACCGTGCCATTCTCGTTCGGCTTCGGCTCACTGACGCGACGGTCCAGCCGCCGCGTTCCGGTGACAATCGTCGAGACGGAGCCTGCTGGGACTGTGATCGTTCGCAGTGATACAGAGGTCGAAGTGGCCACGGAGCCAACCCAACAGGCGTCCCTGGGAGAAGGGGACGGCGACTCACCGCAGACACCGTCGGTCACCGACGAAGACATCGGTGGACTGGGCGACGAACTCGACAGGGTCCGGGAGATGATCGAACTGCCGATGCGCCATCCCGAACTGTTCCAAGCGCTCGGTATCGACCCGCCGAAGGGAGTGCTGCTCTACGGGCCCCCGGCACCGGCAAGACGCTCATTGCCCAGCCCGTCGCCAACGAGATCGACGCGCACTTCCAGACGATCAGCGGGCCGGAGATCATGTCGAAGTACTACGGCGAATCCGAAGAGCGTCTCCGCGATGTCTTCGAGGAAGCCGAGAACAACGAGCCAGCGATCGTCTTTATCGACGAACTCGACTCGATCGCGCCCAAGCGAGAGGACGTCAGCGGCGACGTCGAACGACGGGTTGTCGCACAGTTGCTCTCGCTCATGGACGGACTCGAACAGCGTGGCGACATCACGGTGATTGCGACGACCAACCGTGTGGACGCCATCGATCCGGCACTCCGCCGCGGGGGACGGTTCGACCGCGAGATCCACATCGGTGTTCCAGACACTGCGGGCCGAAAGGAGATTCTCCAGATCCACACCCGGGGGATGCCGCTTGCGGACGATGTCAGTGTCGACCGGTACGCCGAGAACACGCACGGCTTCGTCGGCGCGGATCTCGAGAGCCTCACCAAGGAGGCCGCGATGACCGCACTCCGGCGACTTCGACCCGACCTCGATCTCGAAGACGCCGAAATCGACGCCGAAGCGCTCGAAGCACTCGAAGTCACCGGCACCGACTTTCGCTCTGCGCTCCGTGAGATCGAACCCAGCGCCCTCCGCGAAGTGTTCGTCGAGGTGCCGAACGTCACCTGGGAGGACGTCGGTGGTCTCGACGAGACGAAAAACCGTCTCAAAGAAGCGGTCCAGTGGCCGTTGGAACACGCTGACGCGTTCGCTCAGGTCGGACTCCAGTCGACGAAGGGGGTGTTGCTCCATGGCCCACCCGGAACGGGAAAGACACTGCTTGCGAAGGCCGTGGCAAACGAGTCCCAGTCGAACTTCATCTCGATCAAGGGTCCCGAACTGTTCAACAAGTACGTCGGAGAGTCCGAAAAGGGCGTCCGCGACGTGTTCTCGAAGGCCCGCGAGAACGCCCCGACCGTGGTCTTCTTCGACGAGATCGACGCGATCGCCACGGAGCGCGGTTCCGGTGGCGGCGACTCGAACGTCGGTGAGCGTGTCGTCTCCCAACTACTGACAGAACTCGACGGGCTGGAGGAACTGGAAGACGTAGTCGTTATTGCCGCATCGAATCGTCCGGACCTGATCGACCGTGCGCTGCTTCGGCCGGGACGAATCGAGCGCCACATCGAAGTGATGGCCCCGGACGAGGACGCACGGCGGGCGATTCTCGACATTCACACTCGTGACCGGCCGCTGTCAGACGACGTCGATATCGGCGAACTGGCCGCCGAGACGGACGGGTACGTCGGTGCTGACCTCGCCTCGCTCTGCCGCGAGGCGGCGACGGCTGCGGTTCGCGAACACGTCCGGGCGACTGCCGCCGGTGAGGCGTCCGCTGTCGGTGAAATCGTCCTCACACGTAACCACTTCGAACTCGCACTCGAAGAGGTCGGGCCCAGCAGCGAAAGCGGTATCAGAGGCGTCGATCACCTCGGCGGCTCCGTTCCCGTCGAAGAGTGACACTGTCGTCAGCCACCGTGTCGTGGGTCTCGCTGTCGTCGTAGCCGGTCGTCGACGCGCCCGTCAGGACGTA
>JBEPXT010000163.1:0-7015 GCA_041641795.1 Salinigranum sp. | reverse complement strand
CGAATCGACTCGACGGGGCCCGCGTCGGAGTCGTCCGCGGGCCGAGGTGACGTGGAGTGTCCGTTGGCGTCCACAGCGATCACTCGGGGGGATGTTGCCGCGTTCGGTGTATGGTGGTTCTGCTTGCGTATCACGGCACCTGCTGGCCTCCGGAAACGGACGCGGGGACCACTCGTCCGCCGGGAACGCCGACGCAGGCGCCCTCGAACGAAAGCCGTATCCGCCCCTCGAACCTTCGGCCTGCTATGGGACTCGACGACCTCGACGCCGACGTCAAAGCCGCGTACAGCGACCTGGGCGACGAAATCGAGGTGGCGCTCGACCGGGAGACGAGGAACGAACTGGCGATGCTGGCTGCGGTCTTCGACGTCGAGGACCGGGACGAACTCCTCCGCCGGGCGGTCCACCTGCTGTTCCAGTCGACCGTCGACCGGGGGGACATGGACTTTCACCTCCGCCGCGGCTACGACGTCACCTACGACGAGTACCTCTCCGGGATGACGTACGACGAGATGACCGGCGCCGACCAGTACCCCCAGCGTGACGACGAGCGACGGTACCAGATGTGACCGGTCCGTCGTAACGTGCCTCGCTCCCGGGGCCAACCGGGTCAGCGAAACGCGACGTCCACCGTCTCTGCAGGCGGCACCGGCCGTCGCCGGTATCGCGTGGTGGCCCCTCGCTGGACATCGAAGACCCGGAGCGTCACGACGAGGCGGTCCCGGGAGAGCGTCGCCCGCAGGACCGGACCGACGCTCGTGACGAGGACGTAGGGCGGTGCGGCGACCGGCGACGCGGAGAGGTCCTCTCCGAGGGCACCGGCCGTCGAGGCGAGCAGTTGCGGGAACCGCGACAGCGTCCCGGCGCTTTCCAGGGCCCGCCGCATCGGGCCGACGACCCGGTCTCTGTCGGTCGTGGCCGGCCCCTCCCAGCAGTCGGCCACCGCGTCTGCACACTCGCTGACCGAGCGGAGGGAGTCGGCGTGGGACTGCCCGAGGTGGTCGCGCACGGTCGATTCGCGGTCGGTCATCGGGTTCCGTACCCCCCGCTGCGGGAAAAGCGTACGCACCGGTGAGACGGAAGGGAACACACCGGCGGGTCGCCCCGACGGCGCCCTCGGGAGCCACGCTCCTTTTGGGACCGCCGGTCCACTGGTGGGTATGGACCCCGAAACGGTCGAACGACTCATCGAGGACGGCGTTCCGGACGCGAGCGCAACGGTCGACCGACCGCCCAGTCCGGACGAGGAGACCCACTTCAGCGCGGTCGTCGTCTCGCCGGCGTTCGAGGGCAAGTCCCTGGTAGACCAGCACCGCATGGTGTACGACGCCCTCGGCGACCGCATGACGACCGACATCCACGCCCTGGAAATCAAAACCTACACGCCGGACGAATACGAATCGGCGTGAACGAGACACATGCCACCAGCGTACACGGACCCGTCGTACCTGCGGGACCGAATCGTCGAGATACTCGATTTCTACTACCCGACCTGCGCCGACGAGGTCCGCGGGGGCTTCGTCGCCCAGCTGGACGAGGAGACCGGCGAGGTGTACGACTCGGACACGCGCCACCTGGTGGCGTCGAGTCGCTTCGTCGTGAACTTCGCCGTCGGTGACCGCCTCGACGCGGGGGACTGGTGTGCCGAAGCGACCGAGCGCGGCGTCGCCTTCCTGCACGACCACCACCACGACGCGGAGCGAGGCGGCTACCACTGGATTCTCGAAGGGACCGACCCGGTGGACTCGACGCGCGTCGCCTACGGCCACGCCTTCGCGTTGCTCGCGTACGCCCGCGCGGTCGAACAGGACGTTCCGGGCGCAGAGTCGTACCTCGAAGAGACGTACGACCTGCTGGTCGACCGGTTCTGGGAACCGGAACACGAACTCTGCCGGAGCCAGTGGGACGCAGACTGGACCGAGGCCGACGACTACCGCGGGCAGAACGCCAACATGCACACCTGCGAGGCGATGATTGCCGCCTACGAGGCCACCGGCGAGCAGCGCTACCTGGAGACGGCCCTCGCCATCGCCCAGTCGCTGACGGTTCGCCTCGCCGAGGAGACAGACGGCCTCCTCTGGGAACACTACACCGACGACTGGGAGCACGACTTCGAGTACAACGTCGACGACAAGCGCCACCAGTTCCGGCCGTGGGGCTACCAGCCCGGCCACCACATCGAGTGGGCGAAGCTGCTGGCGACGCTCGCCCGACACGCCGCCGACGACTGGCTTCTCAAGCGCGCGGTCGAACTGTTCGACGCGGCCGTCGAACACGGCTGGGACGACGAGCGCGGCGGATTCGTCTACACGTTCGACCGGGAGGGCGACCCGGTGGTCGAAGACAAGTACGGGTGGCCGGTCGCGGAGGGCATCGGCGCGGCGGCCGCTCTGGCCGAACGAACCGGCGACGACCGGTTCCGCGAGTGGTACGAGCGACTCTGGACGTACGCCGACGAGCACCTGGTCGCCCCTGGCGGCAACTGGTACGAGAAGCTCTCCCCGGCGGGCGAACCCCGTCCCGTACACGAGGGGACGGCCGTCGAACCGGGCTATCATCCCGTCGGCGCGTGCTTCGAAGGCATCCGGTCGTTCGGCGACTGAGGGCGGCCCCCGGCGAAGGCTCGGTGGGCGGGGCACCGTCCGCCGAGCGTCGACCGAACAGTGGCGCCGGGACGCGAACCGGTCCGGGTCTTCGACGCCTGTCCGGTCGCTGCAAGGACCCGGGCACAACCTCTTAGGATGTTCCTCCGTGAGTAATCGGCGATGCGACAACTCCGACACCCGCTCACAGCGGTCGCTCTCGTCGTCGCGCTGACGATTCCCTGGCTCTGGGTGCGACTGACTGGCTCCGTGGCTTCCCTGTCCACGGTGGCTGTCATCGCGACGAGTGGTATCGCCGTGCTGGGCGCGGCGTTCATCCTGACCTGGGCCGCTGAAACCGCCGAGGCCGACGTTCCGCGGGCGTTTGCTCTCGCCGTCCTCGCCGTGATTGCAGTCGCCCCGGAGTACGCCGTCGACGCGCTCTACGCGTGGGAGGCCGGCGCGGCGCCGGGCACGCCCGAATCGACCGCTGCTGCCAACCTCGCAGTGGCGAACATGACGGGTGCGAACCGGATTCTCATCGGTCTCGGCTGGGCCGGCATCGCCCTCTACGCCCTGTATCGCACGACGCGGACCGGGCGTTCGAGCGTCGTGACGAACGAGGGGATGCTGTCGAACGCAGTCGAACTCGAACCGCGAATCAGCATCGAGATTCTCTTTCTCGGCGTCGCGACGGTGTACGCGTTCTTCATCCCCGTGAACGGCGGTATCGACGCCCTGGACGCGGCGTTTCTCGTCGGTCTCTACTGTGCGTACATCTACGTGATTTTCCAGGGAGAGGCGGGGGAGGAACTCCACCTCGGCGTGCCCGGCTACCTGCAGAGGCTCTCGCGACCGCGACGAGTGACGACCGTCCTCCTCCTGTTCGTCTACTCGGGGATGGCGATTCTGCTCGCGGTGAAACCGTTCGCGAAGGGCCTCGAAGTCCTCGGTCCGCGACTCGGGGTCTCGTCGTTCTTCATGATTCAGTGGGTGGCGCCCCTCGCGAGTGAGAGTCCCGAGTTCATCGCCACGGCCTACCTCGTGAACAAGGCCCGGACCACGGCGTCGTTCAACGCGCTCATCTCGTCGAAGCTCAACCAGTGGACGCTCCTCATCGGCACGCTCGTGGTGGTCTACAGCGTCTCTCTCGGTCACTACGACATGCTGGCGTTCAGCCGGAAGCAGGCCGGCGAAATCTGGCTGACCGCCGCCCAGAGTTTCTTCGCCGTGAGTCTTCTCGTCGATTTCACCATCAGCGCGAGGGAAGCACTCGGTCTCCTGGGGCTGTTCCTCGCGCAGTTCCATCCGGTCTTCCAGGACTACCGGGGCTTGCTCGTTTTCAGTGCCCTGTACGTCGTCCTCGGCATCGCCGTCCTCGTCCGCCGTCGGGAACGGCTCCCGAAGCTAGTCGCGACGGCGAAACGGCAGGCGACGGGGCGTCCCGACGCGACCGTCGAGGCGGTCGACTGAGAGCATCCGAACCCGGGCACCCGGGGACGCGCAGTACCGCACTGCCGGTCACACTCGACGCGCTCGGCGCTCGCGGTCGATCGAAATCGGCGCGGCCGCACCAGCGCCGGCGCGTGGCCGATCATCGCACGGCCGATACACCGACCGGCGAGAAACGGGCGACGAGCGCGCGGCTACAGCGGCGTCTCGGTCTCTTCGAGGTCGTCGAGCGACCGGTTGCGCAGCGTCTCGCCCGTCTCGGTGTCGAAGAGGTGTATCGCGCGCTCGGGGATGCGGGCGACCGTCCGCTGGCCCGACTCGAACGACCGCATGCCGGAGACCGTGGCGACGAACGTGTCCTCGTGACCCTCGTTGAATCCGAGGTAAATGTTGTTCTCGTCGCCCATCGGCTCGACCACGTCGACGACCGTCTCGTAGTCGTGGTCGCTCTCGACCGAGTCCCGCAGCTGGATGTCCTCGGGGCGCACGCCCAGGGTGATGCTAGTGGCGTCCCCGACGGACTCTCGCAGGTCCGCGGACAGCGGGTACTCGAAGTGCTCGCCGACGAGTCGGTCGCCCTCCAGAGTCATCTCGAAGAAGTTCATCGACGGGTCGCCGATGAACCCGGCGACGAACAGGTTCGCCGGCCGGTGGTACGCTTCCAGGGGCGTGGCCACCTGCATCAGTTTCCCGTCGTTGAGGATGGCGATGCGGTCGCCCATCGTCATCGCCTCCGTCTGGTCGTGCGTGACGTAGATGGTCGTGACCCCCAGGTCGGCCTGGAGGCGCTGGAGTTCCGTCCGCATCTGGGCCCGTAGCTTGGCGTCCAGATTGGCGAGCGGTTCGTCCATCAGGAACACCTGCGGGTCCCGGACGATGGCGCGGCCGAGGGCGACGCGCTGTTGCTGGCCGCCGGACAACTCGCCCGGCTTGCGGTCGAGCAGGTCGGCGATGCCCATGAGTTCCGCGGCGTCCTGGACCCGCTGGTCTATCTCGGCGTCCGAGAGGTCGGTCGACTCTTCGAGGCCGAAGGACATGTTCTCCCGCACCGTCATGTGCGGGTACAGCGCGTAGGACTGGAACACCATCGCGATGTCCAGTTCCTGGGGCCGCCGGTTGTTTATCACCTCGTCGCCGAGGCGGAGTTCGCCGCTGGACACCGTCTCCAGGCCGGCGACCATCCGGAGCGTGGTGGACTTTCCGCACCCGGAGGGACCGACGAGTACCAGGAACTCTCCGTCCGCGACGTCTATCGACACCTCGTCGACGGCGCGAATCTCTTCGTTGTCGTCGTGGAATATCTTCGTTATGTGGTCGAACGTGAGTGATGCCATGATTACGTCTCTCCTGCGACGCCTTCCGCGAACTGTTCACCGAAGATGATGTACACGAGCAGCGTGGGGAGGGCGGTGATGAACGCCCCGGCCATCTGCAGGTTGTACTGCTGGACCATCGACCCCTTGAGCTGATTCAGCGCCAGCGTCACCGCCGAGTTCTCGGGCGACGAGATGAGCACCAGCGCGAACAGCAGGTCGTTCCAGATGTTCGTGAACTGGTAGATGAGCGTCACCGCGAACATCGGGAGCGACAGCGGCAGGATGATTCGCCAGTATATCTTCGCGACGCTCGCCCCGTCCAGGCGGGCCGCCTCCAGCATCGAGTCGTCGATGGACTTGTAGTGGCCCCTGAACAGGATGGTGCAGATGGGTATCCCGTACGCGATGTGCGTGACCGTCAGCGCGACCAGTCCGGGTCGGGACGCGATGGGTTCGAACGCCGAGAACAGTTCACGGACGTTCACGATGGCCCAGAACCGGGACAGCGGAACCAGCACGGACTGGTAGGGGATGAAGATGCCCGCGACGAACAGCATCAGGAGCGCCACCTGTCCGCGCCACTTCGTGTTCGTGAGTCCGTAGGCCGCGAGGCTCCCGAAGAGCGCAGACCCGACGGTGGCCGGGACGGTGAACAGCAGGCTGTTGACGAGCCCTTTCTGCAGCTGGGAGAACGCCTCTGCCCAGGGCTGGATGGTGAACCCGCCGAGCGGCGGCGGCGCGAACGGCGTGGTTCTGAAGAACGCGTCCTGCGTCTTGAACGCCGTCATCAATCCGCTCTCGAGGGGCGACAGGTAGAACGCCACCATGAAGAGCAACACGGCGTACAGGACGATGCGCTGCACGTCGAGGGAGTCTCGCAGGTTCGAACTCGTCTCTGTACTCATAGGTCACCTCGCTTGTACTGTATCCAGAGGTACGGCGCGATGACGCCCAGCGCCAGCAGGAACAGGAGCGTCGCGATGGCCGACCCGTAGGCCCAGTTGGTCGATTCGAACGCCTCGCGGAACATCATCATCGCGAGGATGTCCGCGGAGGGTCCGGGGTTCGTTCCGAACATGACGAACAGGAAGTCGAAGGCCTTCAGCGCGAAGACCATCAGCACCACCGCCGCGCTGGTCGTCGAGGAGCGCAGCTGCGGAACGATGACGCGCCAGTACATCCGGACGGTGCTGGCCCCGTCCACCTTGGCGGCCTCGTACTGGTCCGTCGGGATGGCTCTGAGTCCCGCGAGGTATACGACCATGCAGTAGCCGCTGAACTGCCACATCAGCGCGAAGATGACGGCCCCCAGTTTGAACTGCGGGTTCGAAATCCACTGCGACGCCAGGAAGTCCAGGCCCACCATCCTGAGGACGACGTTTATCATCCCGATTTCGAAGTTGTACATCCACGACCAGAAGATGGCGGTCACCACGAACGAGAGACTCATCGGCAGCAGGTAGATGGTCCTGAACGTGTTCTCGAACCGAATCTCCTGGTCGACCAGGATGCCCAGCAGCAGGCCGATGGCCAGGGATACCAGGGTGAACGCGATGAGCAACACGAAGGTGTTGCGCGTCGCGTTGATGAAGTTGGGGTCGACCAGCAACTCCGAGTACATAGAGAGGTCCAGGGCCGAGTAGTCCGGCGACCCGAGCCCCGACC
>JBEPXT010000162.1:0-7017 GCA_041641795.1 Salinigranum sp. | reverse complement strand
CGATACTCACCGACGGCCCCGAGGTCGACTGCGCGGGGTTCAGGGCGCTCGACGAGGGGGTCGTCCTCTTCGCCGACGAGCGACGGAAGGCACCGGTCGGGTTCCTCCCGACGCACCGACTCCGGTACGTCCTGCCCGACGACGTCGCCCGCGGGCGCGAATCGTCGCGGACCGCCGAGGAATCGGCGACGACCGACGACCTGACCGGACCGACCACGGGCGGCGAGGCGAGCGCCGACGAGGGACTGGGCGAGGCAGGCGACTCTGCGGAACTCGGCGAAACGGACGACCCTGCGGAACTCGCCGAAGCGGGCGACACCGAGGCGGCCGGTGACCGCGGTGACGCCGGACGCGAGTCGGACGTGGCGGACGAAGGCGACTCCGAGGGCGGCCCGCAGTTGACAGCCAGGACGCTCGACGGCGTCGAAATCCCGTGCGGGGGATTCAAATCACTCGGGTCGGGGGTGCTGCTGTTCGCCGGCGCCGAGCGAGAGCAGGTCGTGGGGTACGTCCCTCACGGGCAACTCGACGTGGTGCTCGACGCCGACGTGCTGGCGGACGCGCCCGGTCCGCGCGCGAAGGGCGACGGGACGGACCGCTTCGTGGACGCCGAGGAACTCGTCGACCGAGACGCGGTGCGGGGTGCGTACGCGGACCTCGTCGCCGGCGAGGGCGAGGACGCGTCGCCGACCCGGGGCGCGTACGAGGAAATCGACGTCGACGAGGCGTCGCCCGACGATGCGGGACGTCGTGAGACCGCGCCGTCGGTGGACGAGGCGGGCGAGGCCGGCGCCTCGACGGCGACCGACGAGTCCGACGCACCGGCCGAGACAGCGGCCGTCGACGTGACCCCAGACGAGGAGTCGGGCGACGGGCGAGCGCCGGAGGACGCCGACGCCGGGGCCGAGGAGGCGTCCGGGGCCGAGGAAGCGGCGGACGAGTCCGACGCCGAGGACATCGAGGTCGTCGACCTCGACGAGAGCGAGGACCTGACGCGACTCGCGGGACTGGGCGAGACGTACGCCGACAGACTCCGGGACTGGGGAATCGAGACGGTGTCGGACCTCCGGGCGGCGTCGGTCGAGGAACTCGTCGAAGCGGCCGACGTCTCCCGCGGGCGCGCGGAGCGGTGGAAAGAACAGGTCGAGTAGCGGCGACTCGTTACCGGACCCCCGGACGGTCGACCCGCTCCGACCCGGAACTCCCGCCACCGGGCGGAAATGTAATAATATTATCGTGACAGATTCCGGAGGTTCGAACGCGGCGTGCGTGTAATTCCCGCGCGAACACGATTCTCTTATGTAGTATCGGAATAGTCTCCCGCTTGAATGAGCGACGCCGACTACGAAACCGACGCGGCGACGAAACGGATCCGCTTTCGCGGCGGGCCACTGGTAAGCACCCTCCCAATCGCGTTTTTCATCGTCTGGGCCATCGTCCAGACGGGACTGCTCGGAATCGGAGACACGACAGGACTCGTCGCCGGGATGCTCGTCGGACTCATCGTCGGCATGCTGTTCGTCCGCGGCAACTGGAAGACGTACGCCGACACCGTCTTCGAGGGGATGACCCAGCGAGTGGCCGCGACGGCCATCGTGGCGTGGCTCTGGGCCGGAATGTTCGCCCAGACCATCCAGGTCGGCGGGTTCGTCGACGGACTGGTGTGGGCGGCCCGCGCGGTGAACGTCGGTGCGGCCCTCTTCCCGGCGATGACGTTCCTCCTGGCCGCCCTCCTCGCGACCGGTATCGGCACCGGGTACGGGACCGCTATCGCCTTCACGACCCTCGTGTTCCCGGCTGGCGTCCTCCTCGGCGCCGACCCGGTGTTGATGTTCGGTGCCATCCTCTCGGGGGCCGTCTTCGGCGACAATCTGGCGCCCGTCAGCGACACCACCATCGTCAGCGCGGTGACCCAGGACTCCGACATCGGCGGCGTGGTCGCCTCGCGGGTGAAGTACGCCATCGTCGCCGCCGTCCTGGCGTTCACGGGCTACGTCGCCATCGGCGGGTCGATGGCGGACTCGCCCCTCCAGGTCGATGCCGCCGGGTCCGGCGGGATGGCGCTGGGTCTGGTCCACCTCCTCCCCATCGCCGTCGTCATCGGGACGGCGATTCGCGGCCGACACATCATCGAGGCCATCTCGTGGGGGCTCATCCTGGCGGTGGTGCTGAACCTCCTGCTCGGTCTGGCGCCCGCATCGGCGATGCTCGTGTTCGAGGCGCCCCAGACGTCGGGTGTCGTCCAGTCGCTGGACGCGCTTCCGGTCGTCGGCGCACTCATCACGCCCGTCGCTCCGGCCGACGCGGCGGTCGGCGGGAGCATCTACTCCGGCGCGGCCGGGTTCTTCCCGCTCATCGTCCTGACGCTGCTCATCGTCGCCGGGGCGCGGATAATGACGGCCGGCGGCGGGTTCGACGCCATCCAGGACGTCCTGCTGACGCGGGTGGCGACCACTGTCCGCAGCGCCGAGACGACGATGGTTCTCGGGACGGCCCTGGTGAACGCGATGGTCACCATCAACACGGCGGCCGAGATCGCCGTCGCCCCGTTCATCGAGACGCTCGGCAAGCGGTTCAACATCAACGGCTACCGGCGAGCGAACATCCTGGACGCCAACACCTCGGCGCTGGGGTACATCTTCCCCTGGGGCGGGGGCGTCCTCGCCGGCTTCAGCGCGATGCAGCGCCTCCCCTCGGAGTACGCCTGGTTCACGCAGGAGATGCTCGTGAACCCCGCGGCGGTCTGGCCGTACGTGTTCCACGGGTGGTTCCTCGTGGGCGTGTTCGTCTTCGCCGCGTGGACCGGCTACGGCCGCGAGTACATTCCGGACCGGGAGAGCGAGGAGGTGAGCCGCGTATGAACCTCGGCAAACTGTTCGCCGGGTGGGGCTTCCGGACCCGGAGGCCGCAGTACGAAGTCGGCGAAGTGCTCGTCGCGTACGTCACCGGCCACGGGCCCGACGGGACGCGCATCCGCATCGGCGACACGGTGATAACGGTCCCCGACGGCGACCCGTCGCTGGTCGAGCGACGCGTCCGATTCGAAATCACGTCGTTCGACCCGGAGACGAGCAGCGGATCGGCAGAGGTACTCGAAACGCTCGACTGAGTCGCGGACGGAATCGGCTCCCTACTTCGAGCCGACGGACCGCTTCTGTTCGACTTCTATTTCCACGTGGACGCTGTCAGGGAACTCCCTGTGTGCGACGTCGCGGGCGATGTGTTCGGCGCCGTGTATCGCGAGGCGGCGCGAGTAGACGGTGTACCGCCAGGGCGAGAACTCGTCGCCCGGCGCGAGCCGCCGGTACTGCGGAACGCGAATCGTCTCGGGGGGCGAGGAGTGTGGGCCCTTGCACTCTGCGCCCTTCCGCTCGAGCATCGACTTGAGCTCATCGACCACCGAGTCGAGGGCCGTCCGGTCGCCGCTCCGGAAGCGGAGTTTCGTGACGAAGGTCATGGCTGGGTCTTGGCGACACTGTGCCCCGGAACCGTAAAAACGCATCTACAGGCGGCCGCGCCGAAGCCGGGACCGCATATCGTCTCAGACGGCGGCGTGGCACCGCGAGTCACGGTATGTCCCCTCCGACAGTCGATATCCTCATTAGGTCTCGTACAGATAGTCCACGTAATGACGGAGGAAGCGGTTAGCGCTGGAGCTATCCTCTTCCGCGACACACGCGGCCGACGGGAGTATCTGCTCCTGAAGAGCCGGCCCGGGGACTGGGAGTTCCCGAAAGGCGGTGTCGAAGAAGACGAGGAGCTTCAGCAGACTGCAATCAGAGAGGTCCGCGAGGAGGCCGGAATCGAAGACTTCCGGCTCATCGACGGGTTTCGCGAGGAGTACGACTACGTGTTCGAGGCGAACGGGACGACGATTCACAAGACCGTCCACCTGTTCATCGCCAGGTCCTTCGAGGCGTCGGCGGAGCTCTCGAGGGAGCACCGCGACCTGCAGTGGCGCGACTACGAACAGGCCGTCAACACGATAACGCAGGACGGTCCCCGCCAGATTTTCGAGCGGGCCCACGAGTACCTGGACTCGCTGGCGGCCCAGACAGAGACGGAGGGCCACGGGAAGTACCTGGTGTGAGCTACCCGGGCGGGTCGGAGTTCGGCTTCGAGTTGCTCACGTGCCGGTGGGCGGAGTTCGAGTGGCCACCGACTGGGACGCGTGACGGCGGCGTTCTCGTCGCCCGGCAACTCGGCACGCGGGACCGCCGGTGGGATACGGTCGTCGTCGAAGTCGACCCCGCTGGGTTCGCCGCCCGGGAGCGGTTCGGACGCCGGGCGCTCGACTCGGACCTTCTGCACGTGGTCCGGAACGCCCCGGAGTCGTGGGCCTGGTACCAGGACGCCCTCCCGCATCCGGGGTACCCCTGGCGGTACGTCCGGGAGGCGGTCCACAGGGCTTCGGACCGGGGGGTCGTCGAGACGCGCCGCGACGGCAACCGGATTCAGATACGACGCATCGCTCCGTACCCCGACTGGGTGCGCCGAATCGTCGCCGTCGAGAACAAACCCGACCTGGACGCCAGCGCCGCCCGCGCGCTCTCCGACCAGCTAGAGTACGACGTCGACTGCGGGTTCGCGGACGAGGTGTGGGTGGCGACGGCCGCCACGGGCGCGTCGGTCGAACCGGCGCTCCTGGAGGACGTACCGGTCGAGGTCGGCATCCTCGCCATGGCGTACGACTCGCGGACGCCCGAGGCGTCCGTGCTCTGGCACGCGAGCGACCTGTCGACCGACGCTCCCGACGACGTCCCCGAGCGAGAAGCGACTCGGCTGGTCCTCGCGGAGCGAGCCTACGGCAAGGGCTGGCGGTCGTACGTCGAGACGATGCGACCCGACTGTCGACACTTCGAGGCGAGGGACGCTCACGGCGCGCTGGTCCCGTGGTGCGAGGCGAAGGAGACCCACCAGCGCGCCGCCGAGTGCGCCGGGTCGTGCTCGCAGTTCGAACCGGAACCGCCCGCCTGGCGTACTCGCGGGTGGCCCATAGCGGGCGGGCCGGGAAAGGGACTCTCCAGGCTCCTCGACCGCCGCCGCGAGCGATTTCGGAGCCGGGGACGACCGTAGCGGAGTGGCCCCGCGGTCACTCGACCACTTCGACCGAGACGGCGTCCAGGTCGACGGCCCGGCGGAACGTGGGGACGGCCCGGTAGGTCACCTCGACGACGCCCTTGCGCCGGAGGCTCTGGAGCGCTCGACGGACCTCGTCGACCGGCGGGTCCTCGTCGAAGCGCTCCCGGACCTTGTTGAGGACCGACACCACGCTCTCCGAGCGCTCGTCGGGGCCGGCGACGACCCGAAACACCTTCGACTCCAGGTCGGGGACGCGGATGGTCCCCGGGACGTCCTCGCCGTCGTCGGTTTCCACCCCCGGTTCGACGCCGACCAGTTCCGCCGCCTCCGCCGTCGCGCGGATGAGCGAGTTGTCGTCGCGGTAGTAGTACTCCTTCAGGTGCCCCTCGAGGTAGCCGTGGACCTCGCTCCCGCTCTCGAGTCCCCAGCGCTCCTGTAGCTCCTTGTTCTTGGTGGGCTGGAGGCGGACGACGTCGGCGAGCCGAGATTTCTCCTCGTCGGAGAGTGTCATCGCTCACATCTCCGTGAGGTGGGTTTATCCGTGTTCTGGAAGCGCTCGGCGGCTGGGGGTGGGCGGCGTGCCGCATTCCGGACTGTTCCGTTCAGCCGACGGGGCGGGGAAACGATTAATCGCGTGGCCGCCGTCGGCTGCCCCATGTCCTGGGACACGATACGGCTCGAGTGGGACGGCGACGTGGCGACGCTGACCGTCGACAGGCCGGACCGACTGAACTCGCTGAACATGGAGACGCTCGACGCGATGGCGGAGGCCCTCGACGAGGCCGAATCCAGGCCGGCGCGCGTCCTCGTCGTCACCGGCGCCGGAGAGGAGGCGTTCGTCGCCGGCGCCGACATCGGGATGATGAAAGACCTGTCGACGCCCGAGGCACACAGGTACGCGCAACGGGGCGCCCGCGTGGTCAGGCGACTCATGGAGTTCCCGGCCCCGACTATCGCCGCGATTAACGGCTACGCCTTCGGCGGCGGGTCGGAGTTCGCCCTGGCGTGTGACATGCGCGTCGCCAGCGAGCGGGCCATCATCGGACAGACCGAGGTGAACCTGGGCATCATCCCGGGGTGGGGCGGGACCCAGTTGCTGCCGGCGCTGGTCGGCGACGAAGTGGCCCGCCGGCTGATATTCTTCGGCGAGCGCGTCGACGCCCAGGACGCCCAGGAGTACGGCATCGTCGGCGACGTCGTCGCACACGACCGGCTCTACGACCACGTCGAGGAGATGGCCGCGGACCTGGCCAGCCAGCCCCGCTTCGCGCTCCAGGCCGCCAAGGAGCTCCTGAACATGTACCACGAGGAGCCCCGTGCCGCTGCGCTCACCCACGAACGGCGGGCCTGGAGCGGCCTGTTCGGAACCCACGACCAGCGGGAGGGGATGGACGCCTTCGTCGAGAAGCGGGACCCGGAGTTCGAGTGACCCGCGAGCGGGTCGACCGACTGCGACGCACGAGCTAAGCTATGAGAGCGCGTACCGAACTACATGAAAGACGTGGTGAAACTGTCGACCCTCCCGGATCTGTTCGAAGAGCTATCGTATCCTGTCTCCCGGGTAGAGGTGGTCGCGGAGTACACCGAGGTGGTCGTCTCCCTCGCCGACGGCGAGGTGAACCTCGGCGAACTCGTGGCGGCCGTCCCGGAGAACGTGTTCCACGGCGCGGACGAGCTGTTTGCCGAACTCAACAACGCCCTCCCTGTCGAAGCGCTCGGGGAACCCGGCCAGTCGGACGGGGACGCCTGAGCGTCGAATCCCGGTGTTTAAGTGGCTCAACCCACTCCCTACCCTATTATGGAGTTCTGTGACGAATGCGGCTCGATGATGAAAACGGAGGGGGACAGGTGGGTCTGCCCGAACGGGCACGAGAAACTGCGCGACTCGGCCCGCGAGGCCCAGATGGTCTCGACGCAGTCCCAGGAGGAGACGGA
>JBEPXT010000161.1:0-7254 GCA_041641795.1 Salinigranum sp. | reverse complement strand
CTCCCCGAGACCGAACCGGACTCCGCGGTGGCCGTCCGGGCCCAGTCGTCTATCGGCGTCGTTCGGCGGGGAGTTCGACCGGTCGTGAACGCGAGACGCGCGCGGACGGCGAACACTTATGGGGCGATTCCGCACTCTGTTATGTGATGACAATTGACGAACTCGACGAGTACGGCATCGTTCGCATGGGGGACGACGAGATAGACGGGTTCCTCTCGAGTCAGCGGGTGGGGGTGCTCGGACTCGCGACGGACGGCCCCCCGGGCATGCGTCCGCTGTCGTTCTGGTACGACGGGGACGCTCGCCTCTACTTCCTCTACGTCGTCGGTTCGGAGAGTCGGAAGGCGGCGCTGACGAGGGAGGCCGACGCCGCGCGGTTTCTGGTGTACCGCGCGGAGACGGAGTTCAACTGGCGGAGCGTTCTCCTCACTGGCACCATCGACGCGACGTCCGGCGACCTCGGAGACGCCGTGCTGGAAGGGCTCACCGGGAGCGGGCGCCCCGACGCCGTCGAACGGGCCAGCGAACGCGAGGACACTCGGGTGGTCCGGTTTGACGTCACGGACCGGGTCGGGTACAAACATCTCGGCCTGCCGCCGGGACTGGACGCCGCCTCGCCGGACGACGGGGACACCCCGTCCTCAGACCCGGGCTAGGGGCGGGTCGATCTGCCCTCCGCCACGCGGGCCGCGCCCGACGGCCAGTCAGAATTCGATAATTCAGGAAAAATCACTCAGAAAGGCCGTCTCCCCCCAAATTTAAGCTCCAGAGGCCGTACAACCGGACGTGCACCACGTCTACATCGTCGAGTGTAACGACGGCAGTTTCTACACCGGGTACACGACCGACGTGGGTCGGCGGGTCGCCGAGCACAACGCGGGCCGCGGGGCGAAGTACACGCTGGGGCGACGCCCCGTGGAACTGGTCTACGAGGAGTCCTTCGAGTCGCAATCGGCCGCGATGTCGCGCGAGTACGACATCAAGCAACTCTCGCGCCGGGAGAAGGAGCGTCTGGTCTCCGGGGCGGGCGAGACCACCCCGGAGACCCCGGAGACCCCGTCGGCCGCCGACCGAGTTCGCCACGAGGCGCCGACCGACTGACAGCGACCGCGGGACGTCCGTCGAGGACCCGGTTTCCACCTGCGTACGTCCCAGAACCCGGTCGACCCGAGGACGTCCCAGAATCCGGTGGCTACTCGGGGCGGCCGACTGTGCGTCTGCCGACGACACGACAACTGCCGGCTATCCGACGACTGTCGCCCGGTTATGACTCTCCCACCGACGAGAATCTACTGACTGACGATAGAACGACCCGCACCGGCGAGGGCGCAGTCGGGCGATTGTGGCTCGTCTGGACTCTTTCGACGACCGCCGTCGACTCGCACTGGGACCGATGGAAACGCCGTGGTTTTTTTGCCGGTTCGCGGGGAGTACCGGACATGGAGCACATCTCCTTCGGGACCGACGGTTGGCGCGCAACGCTCGAGACGTTCACCGACGACCGCGTTCGCATCGTCGGCCAGGCGGTGGCCGACTACCTGGCCGACGAGGGTCACGACGCACCGGTCATCGTCGGCTACGACGCCCGCGAGACCTCCGAAGGGTTCGCGGAGTCGCTCGCGGAGGTGCTTTCGGGCAACGGGTTCGACGTACTCCTGCCGGAGCGCGACCGCCCGACGCCGCTGGTGGCCTGGGCCATCGTCGACCGCGGCCTCTCGGGCGCGATGATGGTGACGGCCTCGCACAACCCGCCGGAGTACAACGGCGTGAAGTTCATCCCCGACGACGGCGCGCCCGCCCTCCCCGAGGTGACCGAGGGCGTGATGGAGCGACTCGCGGAACCGGACCTGCTCCCCGAGGACGAACACGGCGAGGTCCGCCGGGTGAACATCGTCGACTCTCACTTCGAGCACGCCCGGGAGATGATCGACGCCGACCTCTCGGGAACGACCGTCGTCTACGACGCCATCCACGGCAGCGGTCGCGGCGTGACCGACGCCCTCCTCGAATCGGCCGGCGCCGACGTCGTCCGCCGCCGGTGCGACCGCGACCCCACCTTCGGCGGGAGCCACCCCGAACCGAGCCCCGAGAACCTGCAGGACCTGGCCGAGGCCGTCCGCGAACGCGACGCCGACCTCGGCGTGGCCAACGACGGCGACGCCGACCGAATCGCGGTGGTAACTCCCGAACGCGGCCACCTCGACGAGAACCTGTTTTACGCCGCCGTCTACGACTACCTGCTCGAAGACGACGCCGGCCCGGCCATCCGGACCGTCTCGACGACGTTCCTCATCGACCGCATCGCCGAGGCCCACGACCAGGAGGTTTACGAGACGCCCGTCGGCTTCAAGTGGGTCGCACAGGGGATGCAGGAACACGACGCCCTCGTCGGCGGCGAGGAGTCCGGCGGCTTCTCCATCCGCGGCCACATCCGCGAGAAAGACGGCGTCCTGATGGCGCTGCTGGCGGCCGCCGCCGCGGCCGAGGAACCGATGGACGAACGCGTCGACCGCATCACGGAGGAGTACGGAACTATCGTCTCGGACAAGATTAGCATCGCGTGCCCCGAGGACCAGAAGGAACGCGTTCTCGCGGACCTCGACGACGAGATACCCGAGTCGGTCGCCGACCGGGATGTCGCGAAAGTCGTCACCATCGACGGCTTCAAACTCCTCCTGGAGGACGGGTCGTGGCTGCTGGTTCGTCCCAGCGGGACTGAACCCGTCCTGCGGGTCTACGCCGAAGCCGAGACCCAGGAGCGCGTCGACGCACTGCTGTCGGCCGGCGAGGAACTGGTCGCACCGCTCGTCTGACCCGCCGGTCGGACCGTGGCCGCACTCACCCGCGGCGCGTCCCCCACAGCCGATTCTCGCGGCGCTCGACGTCGAATCCGAGCGACTCGTAGAACTCGCGGACCCGCGGGTCGAAGGCGGCGGTGAGGGTCTCCGCCCGGTCGGCCGCCGCCTCCACGAGCGCCGTCCCGACACCCCGCCGCCGCCAGTCGCGCCGGACCGCGACGGCGACGACGTGCGTGTCCTCCAGGTAGAGCGCGCCGACGACGAGGGCGCGGTCGACGTGCTCCGCGACGAGGACGTCCCCGGCGTCGAGTCCCCGTCGCACGTCCGCCGCCGCCACGTCGAGCAGCGCCCCGTCGAGCAGTCGCATCACGGCGACGAAGTCGCCTCTCGTCCCCCGGCGGACGGCGACCGGTGGGCTCACGGCGGCACCCGGCGACTGCGTCGCCGAACCCCTTCGCCCCCGACGCTCGCAGAGCGCTGACGGCCGACGGCCCCGCAGACGAGCGTCGACGACACGGCTCACCCGCCCCGGACGAGGCGGAGCACCGTCACTCGCTCGGCCTCGACGCTGTCGTCCTCCGGCACCGGGGTCCCGTCGACCAGCACCGTCGCCTCGTGGTGATTGAGACCGACGGCTCCGAGGACGTCGCCGTACGTCGCCCCGTCGGAGAGAGAGACGGTCCGGGTCTCGTCGCCGACCACCTCGACGGTCACGTCCATGTGCCGTCTCCGTCGCCGACCCGTTTCAGGATTGTCCTCTCGCGTCGCTGCCGGACGCGTCGGACGGCTGCCAGCCGGTCTTTCCGCACCGCGGGACGGGCGACCGGACTCCCGCCTCGTTCGTCCCGCGTCGTCGTCTCAGGACACGGGGGGTCTGGTCCGGCTTTCGTATATAAATCCACGTCGCGGCCGCTCGACGGCTGTCGCTCCCGGTCGAATCAGCACCCAGAATGGCTTCGCGTGGTGGTTATTCCGCGACTCAGCGGTTTCAGGCGTTGCGGGTCCGCATCCTCGCCACTTCTGCGATTCCGGCGTTCGCCGAGCAGTTTGGACAGGCGTGCACACGCCCGTACTGGTCAGCGAACACGCGAACGAAGCGGTCGGAGATGTGCGACCCGCAGTGGTCGCAAGTTGGCATTCGTACTCCGGCAAACCACCGGTGCCGGTAGCCCCCCTTGGTACTGCGGGTATTTAAGCTCTACGCGCGTGCGCGCGTGGGAGCGAGAAGCAGCGAGTCAGACGTCCCGGTCGGTCAGGCGGCGCCGCCGGCGACGGCCCTGGCGACGAGTCCGGCCTGCGCGCCGGCGACGAACCCGGCGTCGACGTTCACCACCGACAGCACCGTACAGGACTGGAGCATCCCGGAGAGTGCGGCCTCCCCGTCGCCGCCGAACCCGTACCCCGTGGAGACGGGGAGACCGACGACCGGCGAGTCGACGAGTCCGGCCACGACCGTCGGGAGCGCCCCTTCCCGCCCGGCGGCGACGACGACCACGTCGGCAGCCCGCAACACCTCGAGCTGGTCTACCACCCGGCCGAGGTGCGCGACCCCGACGTCTGCGACCCACTCGACCGTCGCCCCCATCTCCCTGGCGATGACCGCTGCCTCCCCGGCGACCGGCGCGTCCGACGTCCCGGCGGTCACGACGGCCACGGTGGCGTCCACGTCCGGGGGGTCGAACGCGTCGGCGTGGACGACCAGCGTTCTGGCCCGTTCGTCGTGGTCGACGGACGAATCGGCGGGGCACGCGTTCGCCACCGCCTCGACGGTCTCGCCGTCCGCCCTCGTGACTATCGCCCGTCCGGTGGTTTCGAGGGCCGACTCGACAAGCGTCGCCGTCTCGACGGGGGTCTTCCCCGTCGCGATGATGGCTTCGGGAACGCCGCGGCGTTGTTCACGCGCGGCGTCGAATCGCCCCGCGTCGCTGGTCGCGTACCCCCGCAGTTGCGCCTCGGCCGCGGCAGGCGAGAGGTCGCCGGCCGCCACCGCTTCGAGGATGTCTCGCATACTCTTCTCCCCGGTCCGGACCCACTCGTAGGTGTCGTTTCGGGACCGCGCGCGAGACGCGGGAGGCGCGCGCGAGGCGTTCGAGCGGCCGGATTCGGGGTCTGAGGGGGGCGCCGCCGCCCACCGGTTGATTCTTCCTATATAAATTTACCTATCAGGTCGCTCCGGGACATATAAATCCGTCCTCTAGAGTGCGATAGAACGGACTCTGACGCCGGCAGAACCGGTCGAATTGGGAACTCTTATTAATGAGGCCTGAAATGGACCCTGTGTATGGCAGACCTCATTGTCAAGGCAGCCGTCAAAGAAGCGCTCAAGGACAAGAACGTCGCCTCTGACTTCTACGACGCGCTCGACGAGGAAGTTCGCGAACTGCTCGAGGACGCCGCCCGACGCGCCGAGCAGAACGACCGCAAGACGGTTCAGCCGCGCGACCTGTAGAATCGGTCACGAAGGCTTTTTCACATTTTTTTCGCGTCCAGCCGCGGGTGTCGCGGTCGCCGCGGTGACGGAGTACGTCTCGACAGCCGTCGCCGTCAGCAGCGCTCGACCGTCACGCCGTCCGACCGGCCGACGTGTACCTCGTCGGCCGTCCCGACGAACAGCCCGTGTTCGACCACGCCGGGCGTCGCCGCGAGGTCCCTCGACAGGTCCGCCGGGGCCTCGATTGGGCCGAACGCGCAGTCCAGCAGGAGGTTCCCGTTGTCGGTGACGACCGGTCCGTCCTTCCGCTCGGCGCTGCGCAGCGACGGCTCCCCGCCGAGGTCACGGACGCGCCGCGCCACGGCACTCCGGGCGTCCGGGAGCACTTCGAGCGGGACGGCGGCGTCGAGGGTCTCGACCAGTTTCGACGGGTCCACCACGGCGACGAAGCGGTCGGCCGCCTCCGCGACCACTTTCTCGCGGGCGTGTGCCCCGCCGCCGCCCTTTATCATGTCTCCCGCCGCGACCTGGTCGGCGCCGTCGATGGCGAGGTCCAGTCCCTCGACGTCTTCGAGTGGAACCACGGGGACACCTGCCTCGCGGGCCAGTTCGCGGGAGGCGAACGAGGTGGGGACTCCGCGCACGTCGAGTCCCTCCGCGACTGCCGCCCCCAGCGCCTCGATGGCGTGGGCCGCGGTGCTTCCGGTGCCGAGTCCGACGGTCATCCCGTCCTCGACGAGCGACGCCGCCGACTCGCCAGCGCGTCGTTTCTGGGCGTCCGTACCCCCGTGGGTCTTCATGTGACCGAACGCGGGCTACACCCCCAAAAACCCAGGCGGTCGAGCGTCCGTCGGTCAGCGGACGACGTCGGCGCTCTCTCGTCTGCCGGTCATCGGCACCGGTCGCTCCCGAACGGCTTTGGTCGGCGCGCCCTTCGTGTGGCTATGTCACGCACAGTCGTCGTCGCCGGCGTCGGACCGGGTCTCGGTGCGTCGCTGGCGTCGCGATTCGCCGACGAAGGCTGTCAGGTGGCGCTGTTCGCTCGCAGCGCGGACTACCTCGACGAACTGGCCGCGGACCTCTCGGCGGGGCCGGGGAGCGCCCTCGCGGTTCCGACGAACCTGCGGGACCTCGACGCGGTCCGCGACGGGTTCGAGACGGTCCGGGAGCAGTTCGGTCCGGTGGACGTGCTGGTCTACAACGCGAGTGCGTCCGCCTGGGCGGGGCTGACGGACTGCTCGGCGTCGGCGTTCCAGCGAACCTGGGAGGTCACGGTCCGCGGGGCGTTCGCCTGCTCCCAGGAGGCCGTCGACGACATGCTCGCGGGGGACGGGGGGACGGTCCTGTTCACCGGCGCCACCTCGTCGGTCCGCGGCCGCGGCGGCGCAGTCGACTTCTCCAGCGCCAAGTTCGCCCTCCGGGGCATGGCCGAGTCGATGGCGCGGGAACTCGGCCCAGACGGCGTCCACGTCGCCCACGTCGTCGTCGACGGACAGATACGCCCGCCGGACGGCGACGTCGACGACCCCGGGGCGTACCTCGACCCGGACGCCATCGCCGACTCGTACTGGGCGCTCGTCGAGCAGGACCGCTCGGCGTGGACGCTGGAACTCGACGTCAGGCCGCACGTCGAGGAGTTCTGACCGGACTGCGCGTCGATGGCTCCCGACTGGCTGCGGGTCGGGCTAGTCTACAGGCGTTCGAGAACGGCGTCCGCGTCGTACTCGAGGTTCAACTGCCGCGAGCGACCCCGTCCCTCCATCTCGGCGTACTCGGTGTCGATGACGCCGAGCTGGTCCAGTTTGTTCACTATCTCGGAGTAGCGGGTGTACCCGAGGTCCGTCTCCTCGTGGAACGCCTCGTAGACCTCTCCGGCCTGCTCGCCGCTGTGTTCCGCGAGGACTTTCACCAGCGCCCGCTCCGACTCCGAGAGCCCCCGCAGCGTCCGCGAGAGGTGGACGTACCGCGACTTGTCGTACGCGGCTTCCACGTCCTCGATTTCGATGGTCCGGGACGCGCGCATCT
>JBEPXT010000160.1:0-7407 GCA_041641795.1 Salinigranum sp. | reverse complement strand
CAGAGCGCCGATTCCGTCCGGAACGCCGAACGCTCGCACGGCGCCGACCCCCCGCAGGAGGGAGACGGTCTGCGAACCGTCGACCGCTCGCAGGGTGCCGACCGACCGCCAGCGTCCAGCGCCGTTCGCGAACCGGGGCCGACGAGCATCGCTGGCGACTCGCCGGCGGCGGCGGTCCGTCGCCTGGAGCGGATAAGCCACTACCTCGATACGGCCTTCCGCGTCCCGGGGACGGAGTACCGGTTCGGCCTCGACCCCCTGCTGGGCCTGGTCCCGGTGGCCGGCGACACCGTGGGCGCCGTACTCGAAGCCTACATCGTCGCCGAAGCCGCCGCCCTCGGCGCACCCCGGGAGACGCTCCTCAGGATGCTGTTCAACGTGCTCGTCGACACGACGCTGGGGTCGCTCCCGGTCGTCGGCGACCTCTTCGACGCGACGTGGAAGGCAAACGCCAGGAACGTCCGCCTGCTGGAGGCGCGGACGAGCGATCCGAGCGGTGCCACCGCGGACAGGCGATTTCTCGTCGCGGCGGGGACGCTGCTCGTCGCGTTCACGATGGCGGTCAGCGTGGCGACGACGGCCCTGCTCTGGTGGCTGCTGGGCCAGGTCGGCCTGCTGTAGGGCCGGCGACGCTCGCTGTCGGCGCGGGCGAAGGGCAAGACAGTTAGCCGCGCCCCGAACTACGGATACCATGAGCGTGCTCGACGACGCCCGAGAACTCGCGGCCGCGGGACCGGTCTGCGATTCCTGCCTGGGGCGCGTCTTCGCCGACCGAAGTCACGGACACACGAACGCAGAGCGCGGGCGGGCGCTGCGCGTCGCAGTGGCCCTCGACGACGACGAGGAGCGACCCGCGGTGGACCCCGCCGACTGCTGGGTCTGCGAGGGGGAGTGCGGCCGGTTCGACGAGTGGGCACAGCGCTGTGTCGACGCCGTGACCGACGTCGAGTTCGACACCTACCAGGTCGGGACCCGGACGCCGCCGCTGCTCGCCGAGAACGAGACGCTGCTGCGGGAGGAGGCCGGACTCGACGCCGAGGCGGGCGAGGCGTTCAACTCCGAGTTCAACCGCGAGGTGGGCAAGCGCGTCGGGCGCCTCACCGACACCGACGTGGACTTCGGGCGCCCGGACGTGCAGTTCGTCCTCGACGTCGAGAACGAGACGGTCGAGACGACGGTGAACTCCGCGTTCGTCTACGGTCGCTACCGGAAACTGGAGCGCGACATTCCGCAGACCGAGTGGCCCTGCCGGGAGTGCGACGGGTCGGGTTACAGGGGGTCCCAGCCATGTGACCACTGCGGCGGGACCGGCTACATGTACGAGGAGAGCGTCGAGCAGTTGACCGCCCCCGTCGTCCTCGACGTGATGGACGGCACCGAGGCGCTGTTCCACGGGGCCGGCCGCGAGGACGTCGACGCCCGGATGCTCGGGACCGGTCGGCCGTTCGTCGTGGAGGTGAAAGAGCCCCGCCGGCGGAACGTCGACGTGGTCCGACTGGAGGGCGACATCAACGCGTTCGCCGACGGAAAGGTCGAAGTCGGGGACCTCAGACTCGCCACCTACGAGATGGTCGAGCGCGTGAAAGAACACGACGCCAGCAAGACCTACCGGGCCGACGTCGAGTTCGGGGCGGACGTGAGCGAGGACGCGCTCCGCGAGGCGCTCGAAACCCTCGCGGAGGCCACCGTCGAGCAGTACACGCCCAACCGCGTGGACCACCGGCGCGCGAGTCTGACGCGGGAGCGAACCGTCTACGAGGCGTCTGGCGAACTGTCGGACGCGCGACGCGCCACCGTCGAAATTCACGGGGAGGGCGGCCTCTACGTCAAAGAACTCGTCTCCGGCGACGAGGGACGGACCGACCCGAGCCTCGCGGGACTGCTCGGCGTCGACGCGACGGTGACAGCCCTCGACGTGCTCGCGGTCGACGGCGAGGACGAACCGTTCGAGCGCGAGGAGTTCTTCCGCTGAGCGGCGCCGGAGCGCGGTCGCCGATTCGACCGATCTGACCTGTCACGACGGAGACGGACACAACGATTATCAGTCGCCAGTCGTACCTTCCCACGAGGAGAGGTACCATGTGCCACCACCGCGAAGCCATCGCCGAGTGGGAAGCGCTCGCCAGGAAGACCTACGAGGTCGAGGAGGAGGAAGCAGAGGAGCGGGCTGACCCCGAGGCCGAGGTAGAACCGCCGGCGCCGACGGCCGACGACTGAGGCCCGACGCGACCCGTCCGGCGCCCCACTCCGCGCGCGACCCGACCAGACACCTCCTGATTTTCGAGCAAGTGGACAGAAACGGCTTTGGCGCGGGTGTGAGACGTGGCCGGTATGCAACGAATCGGGACCGACGAGGCCGGCAAGGGACCGGTGCTCGGGCCGATGGTCGCCGCGGCGGTCCGGGCCGACCCGGCCGACCTCCCGGACGGCATCGACGATTCGAAGCGCCTCGCCCCCGAGACGCGCGACCGACTCGCGGGAGCGCTCGCGGACAGCGAGGATGTCGCCGTCGGCCTCGCGGTGGTCTCGACCGACCGCATCGACGACCCCGAGACCGACATGAACACCCTGACCGTCGAGGCGCAGGCGTCGGCAGTCGCCGCCGTGGCGAGCGACGGGGACGCGGTCCACGCGGACGCCGGCGACGTGAGCGAATCGCGGTTCGCGCGCCGCGTCGGCGAGGCCGTCGGGCGGGCGGGGGTCGACGCCGACGTGACGGCGACCCACGGCGCTGACGAGGACGACCCGCTGGTCGGGGCAGCGAGCGTCGTCGCGAAAGTCGAGCGCGACCGGCGCATCGACCGCCTGGCCGAGGAGTACGGCGACGTCGGGAGCGGGTATCCGGGCGACGCGACGACCCGCGAGTTCCTGAGGCGGTACGTCGGCGACCACGGGACGCTCCCGGCGTGCGCGCGCGCCTCGTGGCAGACGTGCGCGGACCTGCTGGCGGCCGCCGAACAGTCGTCGCTCGAGGAGTTCTAACACTGACGCCCGGGAGCCGGCCGCGTACGCGAGGCACGGGTGAGACGGGCGTCTACCGGCCCGCAGGAGGGTCCCGCACTGAATCTCCGTCGAACGCCCGGCCGTCTACCGCATCTCTTCCAGAGAGACGAACGACCCCTCGTACGCGGAAATCCACGTGGTCAGCAGGTCGTCGTCCTCGGCGTCGATGGGAAATATCGTCAGTTCGTCGAGGTCGTCCTCGTACGGGACGAGCACCGCTGCGAGTTCGATGACGTCCTCGTCAGGACCCCGCGTTGCGTCGGTCGTCGAATCGGTCGGGTCGTGTCGGAGTGGAGTGTCGGACATAGATGGGATCGGGTCCCGTAATCTGCCGACGCGCGTCGGCACAGTCGAGTACGCTACATCCTCATGTTAGAAGGTTGGATATAAGACCCCGGAGACCTGTTCTCACCTCCTGAGAATGGGCAACGAGGTGTTAAAGAGGGAGGAGAACGTCTGACGCGCCTATTCACGTATTTGGATATTTCGGTCCGTTTCGGAGAGTGTCTATCTACGATGAAGGACACGTCGAGGGAGAAGCAACCGAAACGAGGGGTGCGTGGTGACCGCGTCCGTCGCGCGGTCAGCGGTCCACGGTGAGCAGGTTCCGCAGGATGTCCCCGTAGGCCGGGCGCGTGAGGAGGACCCCCACGATGACCCCGAGGATTGTGAAGATGGCGAAGCCCTGCAGGTCCCCGAGGGAGAGGACCGCGAGCGGACTCATCGCGATGATGGTCGTCGCCGCCGCGGCACCGATGACCCAGAACGCCTTGCGGAAGCGCGACTGGAAGACCCGACGAGAACTGACGTCGCCCTCCGCCATCACCTCGTCGGCGATGATTATCAGGTCGTCCACCCCGGTCCCGATGACCGCGATGAACCCGGCGATGACCGAGAGGTCGAGGGGGTAGCCGATGGCGGCCGCCAGTCCGAGGAGGATGACGACTTCCGACAGCGCCGTGACGACCATCGGCGCGGCGACCCGAACCTCGTTGTACCGCAGGAAGACGACGCCGCTGACGGCGAACACCGCGATGATACCGGTCAGGAGCGAGTCAGTCTTGAACGACTCGCCCTGGCTGGGCGAGATGTACGAGGACGTCCCGCCGTCGTCGCCGGAGAGGTCGAGTTTCGCCGGCAGCGCACCGGCCCGCAGGTTGATTGCTACCTCCTGGGCCTCTGAGAAGTTCTGCGTCTGGAGGATGAACTGCGGGTCCGTCGACCACGACCCCGAGCGCATGCTGTCAGCCAGGGAGGGGGCCATCCCGAACGCGTTGACGACGGTCCCGTCCTGGACGACGAGCAGGCACGCGTCGGTCGCGTTCGGGTTCGCCTGGTACCGACACACCGACCCGCCGGGCTGGGCGACGCCGGTCTGGACGGCGGCCGTCTGGAACTCGCCGGCCGAACTCTCCTTGACCGTCACCGGGACGAACGGTTGCTGGCCGCCCTGGCCCTCCTGGGCGGTCCCGATGTTCTGGAAGTCCTCCTGTTCGAGGACGGCTTCCCGGGTCTGGTAGCTTCGCGTCCCGTTCTGCTCGGCGGGGTAGTAGATGTCGATTCGGACGTTCCCGCGGGACTCCACCAGGTCGACGACTTCCGAGCGGTCCTGGTTCGGCACCTCGATGAGGATGAAGTGCTCGCCGGTCGCCGTCCGAATCTGCTGGACGGTCCCGCCGGAGAGTCCCGCCTCGTTGATCTTGTTCCGCAGCACCTCCACCGTCTCCGCGCGCGTGACCTCGGTCACGCCGTCGCGGACCTCGCCGTGCTGGTAGCCGCTGGCCTCCAGTGCGGACGCCAGTTGCTGTCTGGTGACGTTCTCGGTCAGCACCTCCACGGTGGCCGTCTCCTGGGTGATGGTGCCGTACCGACCCGGCGTGCGAGCGGTCACGTCCGTCGGGTCGACGCCGGATATCTGGCCGGCCACGTCGCGTTCGACCTGGTTCGGGTCGGTCCCGTCGAACTGGACCTCGGCCGCGGTGAGGCCGACCAGGGGCGCGCGGATGCGCGTCCCGCCCGACAGTTCGAGGCCGTACTTGAGGTTGGTCGGCCCGTCGGACGTCGCTGCGCTCGCGAGCGTCGGGGAGAACAGCGCGAACGTGCTCGCCAAGATGACCACGACGAGAAGGATGACGCGCCAGTTCTCTCTGACGGTGCTCATCGGGCCACCCCCTCGTACTTGTACCACCGGAGGAGACTGAGATTGAGCATGTAGGTGTTCATGAGGTCAGTCGCGAGACCGAACACGAGGACGGTCCCGATGGCTGTCAGCAACTGGATGCCGAAGACGGACGCCACCACGGTCATCACGATCATCGCGGAGATAGACGTGAGCGTCATCGTGACACCGGTCCGCATCGCCCGGTAGGTAGACTCGTAGAACCCGCCCGACCGCCGGAGGATGTGGTTGTTGAGGAGGATGTCGGAGTCCACCGAGTACCCGATGAGCATCAGCAGCGCCGCCACGGTCCCCAGCGACAGTTCGATGCCGAGGAGGTTCATCATCGCCAGCGGGATGACGATGTCGGAGAACGCTGAGATGACGACTGCGATGGAAGGGACGAACGTCCGGAACATCGCGAACACGAGGACGCTCATCCCGAGGAACGCGACCCCCACGCCGCCGAGGGCCAGGAACTGCGAGTCGGCCCCGAAGCTCGCGGAGACCGAGTCCAGCGACCGGATGGTGAACCCGGCGTCCTCGGCCTGTTGCTCTATCTCGTCGGGCGAGGCGGCATCCGACTGGAAGGTGACGACGAAGGTGTTCTCGGACGGGACGGACCGAACCGATTCGGGTTCGGCGGAGAACGCCTCCCGTATCTGGGTCCGTGCTTGTTCATCGCTCGGCGCGTCCACGGCGATACGGAGTTCCGTGCCACCGGTGAAATCGAGACCCGGATTGACAGGAGACCCGACCGGAGGAACGGCGACCGTCCACACCACGAGAACCGCCAGGGCCACCGCCAGAACTGCCAGCGGGATGGCCGCGAGCTGTCGGTTCGTGTACTTGGTGTAGTCCACCTCCGGTACTTCGAACTCGACCATGGTCGTGGGTGTAATTGCGCACCGAATAAGCCTTCTTATATCCGGAGATGCCGGCCACGAGGGTCGCTACCGCGACGCGTGCGCCCCGCCGCGACGCCGTTTTAGGCGGCCCCGCCCAACGAACAGCCATGAGCGACGAGTTCGCGCGCCGGGTGGTTCTCTCGTATCCCGACCAGCTCGGCGAGTGGAGTCGCGACCAGTTGACCACCGAGCGCTTCGCCGGGTACCTCCGGCGGGTTCACGACGACGTAGCCGTCGGCGAGATACTCGAAGAGTTCGTCGACGTGGGGTGCTGCGGGGCCTCGCCGGACATCCCGCTCCGGGTCGAGGCCGTCGACGGCGCGAACCGGCTGGGGCCGGAGACGGTCATCGAGTTCGTCGCCCGCGAGGGCGAGGCGAAAAGCGGGTGGGAGGTCCAGAGCAGGGCCGGTCCCCCGAACCAGTCCTAGTACTCCGGCAGTTCGCCCGGCGGAAGCACGGTGCACTCGTCCATGTCGCGGAGCACGTCCTCCGGCCCCGGCGGTCCGTAGACGGCGAGTAGTCGGAGGGGTTCCCACTCCGTGTTCGTGGTGCTGTGTTCGACGCCCGCGGGGACGTACACCGCGTCGCCGGCCGAGATGGAGCGCTCGTCCTCGGCGACTGTCTGGGTCCCGGACCCGCTGATGACGTACAGCAACTCCTCGCTGTCCGGGTGGGTGTGCCGGGCGTGACCCTCGCCGGGGTGTAACTGGACGACGCCGGCGCTGAACGACTCGGTGCCCGTCACGTCGGGCGTGTTGAGCCACTTGATGGTTCCCCAGTCGAACTGCTGGGTCTCGACGTCGTCTGGTTCGACGTATCGACGGTCGTCTGACATGCCGTCGAGCGTACGTAACGGACGATTATGAAGGTGCGTGGCGTCCCGGGAGCCACGGGGGCTATCGCGCGCCGAGGACGCCGACAGTCACGGCAGGTAACGAAGGGAGAGGCCCACCGCGAGTCACGGCAGGTAGCGCACGCTGACGACGCCGGGGGCCGAACGGACCTCGACCCGGTCGACGCCGAGGCGGGCCGCCCGCGACAGCGTCCCCTCCGTGTCCTCGACGACGTCGGCCACGGCGTCGTCAGTCTGGTCCTCCGGAACGGTGATGACGTGTATTTCGCCCGTGCCGGCGCGTTCGCGCCTCGTGACCTCCCCCGGCGACTGGTCGGCCGCGAGTTCGCGGGCGAGTCGGGTCGGCGACTCCTCGCTCCGGGTGAGCGAGAGGCTGCGTCGCGCCTCGACCTCGACGAGTTCCCACGAGACCTCCAGCGGCGGTTCCGGGACCACGGCCCCGTCGACGACCTCGTGGCGCTCGACGCCCGGATTCGACGAGAGCG
>JBEPXT010000159.1:2907-7864 GCA_041641795.1 Salinigranum sp. | reverse complement strand
CGAGATACTCGAAGGTCACGCGCCCCGTCCCGACATGGAAGAGCGAGTCAAGCGCGTCGGGGTCGATAGATTCGTACAGCGGTGCCGGTAACTCCGTCGGCGAGACCCCCTCCCGAGCGGCAACGGCCTCGATCACGTCGACGCTCGTGTCCGATAGTCGCATGCTAGGCTTCCATATGTAATTAACAGACATATAATTTCGCATGGCAGTACCGGAATTTGCTCGGTGGCCGACGGGTCGTCGGGTCCGGACGCAGACGCGGCCCTCGGGCGCTGAGCCGTCGATTCGAACCCGGAGCGCAACTATAGGTATACAGTATAGCTATAAATTATATACGAGTTATCCCTCGGGAGCCGTGGCGGGGGCACCGCCTGCCGTCGTGGCATTCGGGGACGGCCTCACGAGACGGGGGCGTGGTTCCGCTCGGCGAAGCGGCCCCGAGAATCACCCGAGGCAGGAGTCGATGGACTCGACCAGCGCGTCTTCGAGGCCCGACCCGACGAAACTGGGACACGGGTTGAGGTCGACGGCGTACCACGCCTCGCCGACCCGAACGACGTCGACGCCGAGTCCCCGCATTCCGAGCCGGCGCATCAGCGACGTGACGTTCCCGGCGACGTCGGGGTCTGCGTCGGTGCGTCCCAGGACCCGCTTCTCTCCGTGAAGTTTCGACGTGGCGCGCACCACGCTCGTTCGGTGGTTCGACCCGTCGTCGACGGCGTAGTACTTGTAATCGACCGGGTCCGCGGGGAGCAGTTCCTCGTAGACGTCGCCGTCCCCGTTCACTTCGAGCGTGGGCTGCCAGTGGTAGCGACCCTTCGCGACGTAATCGGTCGGGGGCGGGTCCGTCGACGCCGCCGGCACGGCGAAGCCGGCGCCCGACAGGACACACAGCTGTGTGAACCGGGAGACGCAGGCCAGTACGCCCGTCGCGCTGTTCCAGGTCGGGAGTCCGAGGCGCTCTGCCGTGACCAGTGCCCGGACCGAGGCGGGACGAGTCTTCTTGTTCACGAACAGCGAGAGGGACGCGAGCGTCTCGCGGTCGATGGGTTCGGTCGGATCGAAGTGACTGACCTCGTGTCCCCGGTCCAGGAGTCGGTCCGTGACGACGGAGAACACCGGGTGGTCGCGCGAACAGGTGATGCCGATGTGCGCCCGGTTGGCGGAGGCGGTCATCGACTGCTCACCCGGCGACGCACCGTTCGATGTCCGCCAGCGACTTCATCTCGAGGACGTTGTACTCGGCCCCGACTCGCTCGGCTACCGACTCGTACGCAGGGAGCGCCTCGTGGTCGTCGCTGGTGCCGTCGTTGTCGTGCAGGTGAGCGACCCGGATACGGTCGCCGAACGTCTCGACGAACGCCTCCAGGGGGACGCCCGTCACCTTCGCGTGCCCGACGTCGACGGCCACGCCGAGGTACTCGGAGTCGACGGCTATCTCCCCGAGGAACGCCGCGAGGCGGTCCGGCGTCTCGGTGTTCCGCACCCGGGACGACTTTCGCCGCTGGTTCTCGACGCAGAGCGGCATACCGACGTCGTCGGCGTGCGTGGCGCACTCGCGGAGCGACCTGACAGCCTGTCTCCGCGCGTGTGCCCGTATCCGCTCCGGGTAGCGGCGCGGGACGGACCCGCCGTGGACGACGACGGCGCCGCCCCCCGCGGCCACCGCCATTTCGAGGGTGCGTTTCACGCCCTCGACTGCTGCCCGGCGGAGCGGTTCGTTCAGGTTGCCGAGGTTGGCGTCCCGGAACGGCGCGTGGAACGTGTACGTGAGGTCGGTCGACGCGGCGAGTTCGCGGAGTTCGCGCGGCGTCGGCGCGTCCGGGCGGACGTCGAGGTACCCCTGGCGGATTTCGACGTGGTCGAGCCCCAGGTCGGCCAGGAACGCGACGAACTCGTCGAGCGATTCCTCGAACCGGATGTCCAGGGCTGCGCCGTACCGCATCACTCACCACCCCGCGGCGACCGGCGGAATCGGTGTCGCATACTCGATTCAACGGGCGGCGTCCATTTGACCCTGTCTCCGGGATCCACCGATTGCGGAAGAACCCGGCGGGCGAGAGTTGCTACTGGTGTCGCTCTCTCCCGTCGGGAGTGACGTTATGATGCGCGGAATCCAGGCTCGCGCCGAGCGCGCGTCGGGCAAACGCGGGCGGTGAGCCGTCGAACGGGGTAGCATCGAGGTTCGCGTCGGGCGACACTCGGGCCGCCAGCAGTTTCTTGACCGCCTCGCGACAGAATCCTGCATGGGCAGCTTCGACGAGGCGGCCGAGCGGTACGTGGACGTCGACGGAACCCGGGTTCGCTGTCTCGTCGCCGGCGATGGCCCGCCGGTGGTCCTCCTGCACGGCGGCGGACTCGACTCGGCGGAACTCTCGTGGCGGGAGACGTTTCCGGCCCTCGCTGAACGGTTCACCCTGTACGCGCCCGACTGGCCGGGGTACGGGGCGAGCGACGACCCGGACGACGTGCCCACGACCGACTACTACCGGGGGGTGCTGGCGGCCCTGTTCGAGGAACTGGACCTCCAGTCGGCCGCGCTCGTCGGCGTGTCGATGGGCGGCGGCGTCGCCCTCGGGTTCGCCCTGGAGAACCCCGACCGGGTCTCGAAGCTCGTCCTGATAGACAGCTACGGACTCGGCGGGGAAGTTCCGGGCGGCTACCTCGGCTTCGTGTTCACGCGCCTCCCCTACGCGTCTGACCTCTCGCGGGCGCTCCTCCGCCGGTGTCGCAGGCTCGTTGCGCTGTCGCTCCGGGGCATCGTCGGCGACCCGGACGCCGTCACCGAGGAACTCGTCGACGACGTGGTCGAAGCGCTCCGGCGGCCCGGCGCCGGCCAGGCGTTCGAGGCGTTCCAGCGGGCCGAAGTCGGCCCCTGGGGGTTGCGCACGGACTACGTCGACCGACTCCCCGACCTGGCGGTGCCGACGCTCGTCGTCCACGGGGTGGCCGACCCGCTGGTCCCCGTCGAGTGGGCCGTTCGGGCCGGGGACTTGCTCCCCGACGCCGAGGTCCGGATACTCCCGCGCTGCGGTCACTGGGCGCCGCGAGAGCGACCGGAGAGAGTGGTCGAACTGCTCGCCGAGTTCCTCGCGGAAGGATAGTCTCCTCCGGCGGCCCGCCGGGCGGTAGTCACACGCGCCCGACAGTGCGCACAGAAGATACTTTTCGCAGTCCGCCGAACGGGACGGCGTGTCCACCGCCCTCCCCACTCGCCTCCGGACTGAACTGGGGTCCCGCCTCCGCGCTGCCCTCCTCGGACGCGACCCCGACGCGCGTCGCGAACACCTCCGGGTGGCCGCCGCCCTCGGTATCGCCGTCGCCGCCGGCACCGCCGTCCTGCGACTGTCCGGCGTCGTCGTGAGCCCCGTCGTCTGGGACGTCCTGCTCGCCGGTACGGTCCTGACGCTGGTCGGCCTGCCCGTCGTCAACGCCTACTGGGGCGGCGGCCTGCTCGTCGGCTGGCTGCTCGTGTTCGTGCCCGTCGCCGTCGGCCTCACCGTCGCCGTCGCCGGCCACGGCCCGTTCGAAAACCCCGTCCGGACCGTGACGGTCGGCGGGGGTCTCCTCGGTCTCGGCGCGTTCCTGGTCGCGGCCGTCGGCTACCTACTCGGGCGAATCCTCGGCTGGGTCGCCGCCAGGAGGGGTGGTGGAGCGTGACCCGGCTCCGGGTGACGCGCCGACGCGCGCTGGCCGCACTCGGCGGCGTCGGCCTCGGATCTGGCCTCCTCGCGGCGATTCCGTCGCGCCGCGTCGCGGCGTCGCTCCGGACGCCAGAGTGGGTAGTGCGCGTCCGCGGACCGGAAACACCGAACGTTCCCGACCTCGCGTCGCTCGACCCCACAGTCCGTCGGGCGGTCCGCGACGCCATCGCGGGGAGATACGAATCGACCGACCCGCCCCCCGCGGTTCGGGGCCTGTTCCGCGTCGGCGACGTCACGTACGTCCGGACCGACGGCGCGTACTACCGGCTGGACCCCACGCTCCCGGTGTACGAAGTCTGGCTCGACCCCGTCTCCGGGGCGGCCGCCGAGGACCCGCTCGCGCTGGACGAGATGGAGCAGTGTTCCCACCCGGACCCCCGCGGGTTCGTCCCGCCGCCCACTGCCCGACGAGGGGACCCGTACCGGACGTACCACCTGGATCCGGCGCTCGAATCGTGCATCGAGGACCACCCGTACCTGGAACTCGGCGGGGAGTACTACCGCTACCGAACCGCCGTCGACGACCCGGGCGAACCGTACACCGTCGACGCGACCCGCGTCTCGGCCCGGACCGTCGCCGGTATCGAGGGACCGAGCGTCGCGTGGGCCGACGTTCCGTCCGACGCCCGCACACTCGTCCGGGCGGCCATGGAGTCCGGGCTTCCGGACGACGGGGACGGGAGCGTCACCCGCGAGTCGATTCCCGACTCGCTCCGCGACGTCGACGCGCGGTACGACTGGATTCGACGGGGGGACGGCTTCTACGCAGTCGACCTCGACCACGCCGGCGGCGCCCCCATCGCCATCGACGTGCGGGTCGTCGACGCCCGAACCCGGGAGTTCGACCCCGCGTGGCTGGCGTTCTCGGTGACGAACACCGGCGGCCGGCCGGTACACCTCTCGACCGGGCCGCCTGAGCCGTTCGGTATCCTCCGCGCACGTCGACTCGGTGGCGAAGACGAGGACGGCCGAGGTGACGGAGACGGCCGGGGCGACGACGGGGACGCGGGGCTGACGCTCTGGTCGCGCGAGTACGTCACCAGCCGGTTCATCGGCACCTACGCGGGGCGGGTCGCCGGCGTCGCGGCGGTCGGACGCTCCGTGACGCTCCGGCCGGGCGAGACGCGCGAGCAGCGCTACGCCGTCCGCCGAAACCCCGGCCGCCTCGGGAGAGGGACCTACCGCGTCGACGACGAGTTCCTCGTGGCGGTCGGCGAGACGTCGGCCGACGAGGTGACCGTCCCCTTCGAGG
>JBEPXT010000159.1:0-2897 GCA_041641795.1 Salinigranum sp. | reverse complement strand
CGACGTGCGGGTCGAGTGAGACTGCGGGGCGGCGCCGCCCGTTCGGTAGCCGCTGTTCGAAACCGCATCCCCTACCGCGACTCCGGCGGCGCCGGGGCGGATTCGGTCGGGCCGGCGATGCCGAGCGGGCGGTCCACCGCGGCGGGGTCCGCGTCCGGGACCCCGTGGGTGAAGGAGCCGTTTGACGTTCCACTGCAGGTATGTCGTCGCGGCCCGAACTGTCGCGTATGCGAAGACGAACGGTGCTACTCGCGGGGGCGTCGGGGGCCGCCACGCTGGCCGGGTGCCTCTCGGCCCCCGGGGCGAACCAGAACGAGACCGAGATTCAGGACGTGACGTTCAACGTGACCTCGGTGCAGTGTGGCAACGACCCCGAGTCCTACTCGGTCGAGCGCACGCCCGCCGAGAACCGCGCCGCCGTGACGGGGACGCTCCGGGGGTCGGACACCTGCGCGACGGCGCGGTTCGGGGGGTACGACTACGACGAGGCGGCCGACGCGCTGACACTCCGCGTCCAGCGCGTGACCGAGGTCGGCACAGACCAGGCCTGCGCGCAGTGCCTGGTGAACGTCGAGTACCGCATCGACGTCGTCGTGACGGGGCCGATTCCGGAGACCGTCAGCGTGGAGATAGGGAAACCGAAGTGACGCGGCGGGGGTGAACGAGTGCGTGCGCTCGTCGGGTGCGCTCCCGGATTTCGGACGCACGTATCCGCCGTTCGAACGGCCTCGAAGAGCGCCCCCTCGCCGCCCAGAAGCCCTATACGCGAGCCATCCCGACGACGGACCGACATGGACGGAGTTCCAAAGATACTGGACGTCAGCGACGACCTCCGGCGCGCACAGGACGCCACCGACGACGACATCGGCGACGCGATACGCGACATCCGCAACAGGCTGGACGCGTCCGCCGACCGCGGGCAGGGCATCGACGAGGCGGAACTCGACGAGATAGACCAGGCCCTCCTCCGGCTCCAGGAGCGGTGCGACGACGAGACCGAAACGTACCTCCAGGCGGCGCGGAACCGCATCCAGATTTTTCGGAAGGCGGTCACCGGCGAGGGCGACGACGTGGCGGTCATCGAAACGCGGCGGGAGACGCGGGACGACGAGTCGACGTTCGAGGTGACGGTGGTCAACAACACCGGCGAGCAGGTGCGCGGCGAGGCGGTCGTCACGTTCTACGACGACGCGGGAACCGAACTCGAGTCCGCGGCGTCGGCCGCGACGACGTACGAACCCGGCGAAGAGAGAGCGGTCGAGGTGCAGACGGCGCCCCCGGACGACGCCAGTCGGTACCGGGCGTCCGTGGAACGGTCCTGACCGCCGGGCGTCAGTGACCGTCGCCGTCACGGCGGGCGACACACACCGGTCACGGACGGGTCAAACGTTTTGCATCGCCGCGCGACAGTACGAACCATGATTCGACGGCTCCTGCACGACATCGGGTACGCGATTGCGTTCGTCCTCTTCGCCGGCGTCGACACCCCGCCGGCGGTCGCCCGGCGGCTTCGGTTCGCGTATCGGCTCGTCGGCGTCCGCATCGTCGAGACGCCGCGAGTCGATTCCGTCGAGCGGACCATCTTCCTGTGTCCCTACCGGAATCTCGGGGCGTCCCGGTTCGGCGAGAAGTGGGTCTGTCACGACATCCTGGACCGCGTCGACGACGGCTACGTGACGTACCTCCGGCGGCACGAGGGAATCGACTACCAGCGGCCGCGTGGCTGTGCCGACCTGACGTACTGCGAGGCGTCCGAGTACTGCTACTCGGAGGTTTCAGACCGGCGTTCGGACTGATGGAGCCGAACCGCCTCCGCGACCGAATCACGGACCAGTTCTCCTACCGCGGCGAGCGCGCCGACATCTGGCGCGCGTTCGACCTGCTACTGGACACCGACGCGTTTCTCAACCTCGGGTACTCCGAGTGGTACCAGCCCCACGTGCTGGGGTCGTGCCAGCGGCGCCTCGCCACCGTCGTCGGCCGGGCGCTCGCCGACCACCTCCCGTCGACCGAGGGCGTTCGGCTCCTCGACGTGGGGTGCGGACGTGGCGGCCCCGCGATTCACCTGGCCGACCGGTTCGGGTTCCGCGTGACCGGCCTCGACCTCGTGCCGTACAACGTCGCCCGAGCAACGCAGAACGCCCGCGAACAGGGGGTCACCGCCGCGTTCGTCGTCGGCGACGCTACGCAACTTCCGGTCGCATCCGGGTCGGTCGCCGCGTGTACCGCCATCGACGCGCTGGTGTACTTCCCGGACCGGGCGGCCGTCTTCGCGGAGGTAGGAGACGCTCTCGAACCGGCGGGCGTCCTCGCCCTCTCGGACCTCGTCGTGCGCCCCGACGCGAGCGAGACCGAACGGCGGCACGTGGACGCGTTCGCCGAGGCGTGGGACATGCCGCCGCTGGGCACCGCCGACGAATACGCACGGGCGCTCGACGACGCGGGCCTCCGTCTCGTCGAGCGACGAGACGTTACCGGTCACAGCGTCGGTCGCTTCCGAAAGTGGACGACGCTGTTCCGCGGACTGGTCGAGAGCCAGGTGGGCGAACTGGTCGACCGACTCCTCCGGTGGTACGGACTGGACCCGTCGGCGGTCCTCCGGCAGGTCGAACGGGCTCACCGCGCGTTGCCGTCGCTCCGGCACGCTCTCCTCGTCGCGAGAGCAGAGGAGTGAGTGACACGCGGGCGAGCGCCGACGGGCGAATGGCACGCGGGCGGCGTGAGGCGAGTCGCGCTCAGGCGGACGCCGAGTAGCCGGCGTCCTCGACGGCCTGGACGAGCGCCGAGGTGTCGGCGTCGCCCTCGACGCGCGCCTGTTCGGCCTCGCGGTCGACAGCGACGTCTGTCACGCCGCCGACGCCCCGGAGCGCTTCTTCGACGGACTGTTCGCAGTGTTC
>JBEPXT010000158.1:0-7941 GCA_041641795.1 Salinigranum sp. | reverse complement strand
CTCGTGAACGCGCTCGCCGCGGCGGCCGTCGGCGTCGTGGCCTTCGCCGTTCTCCGGACCCGAATCGCGCGCGTCCACCCGGTCGACGTCGACCGGGTCCTGCACCCCCTCGCGTCTCGCGGCGCGGCAACGGTCGCCGCGAGCGCAGTCCGCGTCGGCGCGGCGGCGTCGCGCGGGGGGACCGAACTGTCCGGCCGTCTCGGGTCGGTCGCCGGGAGCGACCGGGACGCGGCCGAATCGACGCTCCACGCGGCGCTGTTCGCGGTGGCCGCCACGACGGCCCTCGCGTTGCTGCTCGCCGCACTCGCCTGACCGAACGAACCGAAACCATGATACCAACTAACAACACCACCGACACGAACCCCGACTACGACCGCCTCGTCGCGACCCTCCGCGACCGCTTCGGCGACGACCTCCGCTGGGTGGCGTCGTTCGACGCGCAGAGCTACGACTACGCGATGCAGTACATCCGACCAGACCTCAAGACGGAGCTCTCGGTACACGAGTTCGACGTGGTCGTTCACCGGTCGATTGCCCTGTTCAGGCGGCCGTACGTCGAAGAGGTGTACTCGCACCTCGGACCGGCGCGGACGCTCGTCATCGAACACGAACGCGCGACGGCAGTCCACCTGTACCTCTCGGACACGGAGGGCGTCATCGTCAAAATCAAGGCCGGAAACGACATCTCCGTCCCGGCGTTCGCCGACGACTGTTTCGCGGCGCTGTTCCCGGTGGAGGGCACTCCGTGAACGAGGCGACAGACCGGCCGTGCGGGCGATTCTGCGGGGACGAACGGGTACCGAAGGGAGGACGCGAGGCGGTCGACGCCCGGGCCGCCGGGGGACTCCCGTGACGCTCCAGGGGCTCGACGACCTGGACCACCGCATCCTCTACGAGCTACAGCGAGACGCCCGGCGGGTCTCCTCCCGGGACATCGCCGAGACGGTGTCGGCGTCGCCGAGCACGGTCCGCAAGCGAATCCAGCGCCTCGAATCGGAGGGCATCGTCTCCGGGTACCGCGCGGACGTCGACTACGAGCGGGCGAACTACCAGTTGTACGTCCAGATTGTCTGTACCGCGCCCATCCCCGACCGGGGCGCGATGACCGACGAGGCGCTGACTGTGCCGGGCGTCGTCGGCGTCCGCGAACTGGCGACCGGCGAACGGAACCTCGTGGTCACCGTCGTCGGGGAGGACGGCGACGACCTCACGCGCATCGGCTCCGAACTGGCCGACATCGGACTCGTCGTCCTCGAGGAGGAACTGGTCCGCAGCGACAGGACCCGACCGTTCTCCGGGTTCGCACGCGACCGGACCGACGCGACGTAACCGCATCGGCGGGCTGAACCGGTATCGCCGGTCGAATCGGTATCGCCGGTCGACCCGACCGTGCGCGACGGTGCTCGCCGCGGGGCCCCACGAGGCGGACCCTCACTCGTCGTCGGTCGTATCTCTGCGCGCGGTTCGCTCGGCGGCGTCGCGGTCCATGACGGGTCGGTGGGTCGTCTCCTCCCGGACGAGGACGTACAGGAGCAACGCGCTCCCGACGCTCAGCGCGAGGGCCACGAAGAACATGACGACGACGCTCGCGGACATGGGGAGTCGACGCTCACCCGAGGAAGATGTCAACGATGTCGCTGGCGCCAGACCCCGTGTCGCGGTAGAGTTCGGAGTACCCGCAGTTGAGACACGAGACGACCTGGAACTGGTTCGTCTGGATGTCGAACATCTTGCTGAGACCGCCGCCGGTCGTCGAAATCGTACCCACGTCCGTCTCGGTGTGTCCGCACTTGGGACACCCCGACGTCTCGGGGGCCGGGGAGCTGGTATCGGAGACCATGGCTGTGCGGTCTCGCCGGACACCAAGAAGCGTTCCGGAGAGTCAAGTGCGCGTTTTCGTCTTCGCGGAGAACGCCGGCGAGCGCCCGGAGCGAACGCCGGCGGGTGTCAGGGTCTCGCGTGGCGACCGAGGATTAGGCGTCCCAGTTCAGGACGCCGGGGTAGTTGGCGATGACGCCGTCCACGCCGGCGTCGACGAGTTGCTCGGCCTGGTACCAGGTGGTGATGGTCCAGGTGTTGACTGCCCTTCCGTCCTCGTGGGCGCGCTCGACCAGGTCGATTTCCTCGAACGACCCCGCCTCGAGGTAGTACTCGTCGTTGAAAAACGGCGTGTCCATCACCATGTTGTACGGCGGGTGGACGGCCTCGCAGTCGTAGGTCTCGGTGATTTCGAGGCCAGTGGAGATGGAGTCCCAGAACAGGGTCCCGAGGGGAACGCTGGAATCGACCTCTCGGACGGTCGCGAGGGCCGCTTCGAGGAACGAGGAGACCAGAATGTCGTTGTCGTACTGCCCCGCGACGTCGAGAACGCGGCGCGTGAACGGTCGCCAGACGTCTTTCCGCTCCTCCAGTTCCTGGCCGGATAGCTTCTCGGCGAATCGAATGTCGGGGTCCCCGGGATTCTTGAACTCGATGTTGACGCCGACGCTCGGGGGAATCGCCTCGAGCACCGCCGAGAGCGTGGGGACCGTCTCCCCGCTCTCCAGAACCTCGGCGTTCTGGACGGTTTCGCAGTCGGTCTCCCAGACGTACTGGTTCGGTGCGTCCGTGAGACCGCGCTCCCCGCCGTCCCGCTTGGCGAGTTTGTGGTCGTGGAAGACGACGACTTCGAAGTCCTCGCCCCGGTGGGGGACGCCACCGCAGGGCAGGACGTCGATCTCTATCATGTCCGCCCGCCGGTTCGCGGCGGCGTTCGACGCGCCGCCGCGGGAGGCGTTCCGCACTGCCCCTACTGTGTTCTCCGGATAGAGGCCGGCGAAGCCACGGTGAGCGATGAGTGCGACGTCTCCGTCGTCGCCGTCCGGGGCCCCGTCGGTGTCATCAGCGTGACTGTTCGCGCCAGCCGTTCCGCTCGCCACGCCCGCGAGGGTGGCCGCCGCGGTACCTTTCAGGACTGTTCGTCGTTCGAGGTTGGGTTTGTCGACCATCGCCAGGCCAACCCTTGTGTTCTGACATAATTAATTTTTATATTACTCAGATTCGAGATAATGGATGCGCCGATAGCCTCACAGGTATCTGTGGCGTGGCGGTCGGCGTGGGTTCGACAAACGCGCCCGTAACGGGCGACGTCGACCGGTTACCTCGGCGAGGAACGGTCGGGATTTATCAGCCCCCCGCGTCACGCCACTCGTATGCCCGCCCTCCACGGTGCACCCGCCGGGTCTGTACCCCGGCGACGCGGCGAACAGGTCAGGTCCCCCAGTCGGCGAACCCACGTCCCGTCTTCGCAGCAGGGAGTTCGACGGTGCCCTCGTTCCTGACCCGACTCGAAGACGGCTGGTCCCGCGGACGAGAGGTCGTCGCCCTGGCGCTGGTCCCCCTGGCGACGTCGCTGCTGGCGACGGACAAGATTCGCGCCGTCGTGGCCGCCGAGGGTCACCGGGGCGGGTTCGCGTTCGGTCTGCCGGCCTCGGTCGTCGACCTCTGGACGTTCGTGAGCGTCCCGAACGAGGGCGTGGGCGCGACGGCCGACGTCCCGGCGACGGGGCTGGAACTGCCGCTGCTGGCGGTGCTCCTGCCGCTGGGCGTCGCCCTCAAGGCCGCTCTGGTCGCCGGCTACTTCGGGAGCATCGAGGACGTACTCCGCGGTGAGAGCTACTCGTTTTCGGCGAACGTCCGCCGGCACTTCCTCCCGTTTCTCGCGTACACGCTCGTCCCGACACTGCTCGTGCTCCCGTTCGTCCTGGGCGCCGGACTTGGTCTGGGGACCGTGGGCGTGTTCGGCCCCCTGGTCCTCCTGCTCGTCCTGGCGTTCCTCCTGGCGATGTACCTCTTTTTCGCGACGCCCTACCTGGTCGTCCTCCGGGAGTTCGGTCTCGTGGCCGCCGCGCGGCGGTCGCTGGAACTGGCCCTGGCTGGCGGGGCGTACCTGCGGTACGCGCTGGGGTTCGCCCTGTTCGTCCTGGTCACCTCGCTCGTCGTCACGCTGTTCGTGGTGAACCTGGGGATAGTGGGTATCCTCCTCGGCGCCCTCGCGACCGCTCCGGTCGGACTCGCCTGCAACGTCGCGACGATGCGATTCGTCGCCGACGTCGACCCGCGCTCGCCGTCTCTCGGCGACTGGCCCGGCGGTGACGACTGGCCCGGAGACGTCGGCAGGTCCGGAACCGGAGGTGAACGCGGGGACGAGTCCGGGACGAGCGCCCGGCGGGATGCGGACCCCCGCAGCAGTGACGACGAGCGGCCCTGAATCTGACGCGCTCGCGGGGCGACGGCTGGAAAATATCCAGGTCTCCCCCGTAAAATATACTGATTATCCTGTATTGACTCCAGAAATGATTAAATTCCCAGAGCGCGTCGTATATTGCACGGAGGACTATGTTGGATACGTTGTCGACGAAGTCGGACGATGCGGAGCGCACAGAGCAGCCGGTACGGCAGGCAATTATCGAGTATCTCGACCGAATCGGGGCGGGTACCTCCACCTCTGTCGAACTCGTCACCATCGCGGTCCGGGAAGCCGAATCGGCCCGTCGGGGCGTCGACGCGGCGGACATCGACCTGCGGACTCTCGAAGCAGAAATCCGCCGCGGCCACCTCGACGAACTCCACCGAACGGGCGTAATCGAGCACGACGTCTCGAACGGGGAGCTCGCCCTGGTGGCCGGCAAGGTCAGACCAGCAGACGACTGACGTCCACCGCCCCGGGACGCCCCGAGGACAGAAGTAGTATAAAAATGATATGTGAATTCGGCAATAACACATATCTCAGGTGACCGATTTGCGTTCGAACATGGTGTATACAGTTTCGAAGCGGGGAGTGATGGCACTCGCCCAGTCTGTGAAATCTGCGGTGCGGCGCGTCCACTCTCTCTCTCGACTCGTGACGAGCGAGATCGAGCGACGCCCCGAAATGTCGCTCGAGGACCGAATCGAGGCCTACCGTCACGGGTTTCTCTCGCAGGCGAACTTTCTGTTCGACGGGTACGACGAGTATCTCTCGAACTGGCAGCGCGAGAGGACCCGCCAGTTGAACGGACAGCGAACGTGGATTCACGAGGACAAGTTCCTCTGGTACTACGTGTTCGCGCCCGAGTTCGGCGCGCACCTCCCGGACCTGTACGGGTACATCGAGGACGGCGACGTCGTCGACCACCCGTTCGCGGACCGGACCTTCGACTCGCTGCGGGACTGCGTCGACGCCAGAAACCGGGTCGTCGTGAAGTCCGCGACTGGCGCTGGCGGCGGCCAGGTCCACGTCATCGAGCGAACGGGGGACGGGTACCTGGTGAACGGGACGCGCAAGACGGGAGCGGGAATCGCCTCCCTCCAGTCGTCGCTCGACGACTACCTGGTGACTGAGTTCGTCGAGCAGGGGACGTACGCCGATACCATCTACCCCGACGCGGCCAACACGCTCCGAATCCTGACGATGGTCGACCCGGAGACGGGCGACCCGTACATCGGGGCGATGATGCACCGCTTCGGGACGGACGAGGCCGCACCGCTCGATAACTTCGCCGCCGGCGGCATCAGCGCGGAGGTCGACGTCGAAACCGGACGGGTAGGGGAGGCCATCGCCTATCCGGACGAGGACGGCGTTCCGACCCTCGAAACGCACCCCGACACCGACGCGCAGATAGCCGGCGTGACGATACCCGGGTGGGACGAGGTGCGCGAGGGTATCCTGGAGATGGCCGAGTACGCCGCGCCGGCGACGCCGTACATCGGGTGGGACGTCGTCGTCCCCGACGACGGGACGTTCGTCGTCATCGAGGCGAACAGTCACCCCAACATCAACGCCCTCCAGGCACACACCCCGCTTCTCGCCGACGAGCGGAACAGGCGGTTCTACGAGCACCACGGCGTGGTCTGAGCGGCGACGAAACAGCTACGGGGGCGGAGGTTGTCATTTGGTATCATGGGGACAGCTAACACTCCGACGGCAGATCCCCCGGTTGCGGTCGAACTGGAGGTCCGCGACCGCGAGTGTTTCTTCGTCGATGCGTCCGCGGCCCTGCAGCGTCGAGTCACGCTCGAGGACTTCGTGAACCGCTCGGACGGACGGCTACTGGAGTACTTCACCATCGAGGGCGACCCCGACGTCGTACTCTCGATGGCCCAGGACGCGAACCCAATTTCCAGCGCGAGGCTGGTGCAACGGGGTGCCGACCTCGGACTGTTCGAGTTCGTGGTCTCGGGACAGTGCGTGACGGCCACGCTTGCAGATACGGGAGCTATGGCACGGTCGGTCACCGCGGAGAACGGCGTCGGCCGCGTCGTTGCCGACGTCCCCCCGCACGTCGAGGTTCGACGCGTCGTCGAGCAGTTCGAGGACCGCCACCCGGGGTCCGCCCTCGTGGGGCGGCGCGACTCGGACCGTCCGGCCCCGGTACAGACGAGACGCGGAGTGCAGGTGACGCTGACCGACCACCTCACTGAGAAACAGCGCGAAGCGCTCAGGACGGCGTTCGTGAGCGGCTACTTCAGTTGGCCCCGGAGGAGTACGGCCGCTGAATGTGCCGAGGCGCTCGGCATCTCGCAGCCGACGTTCAGCCAGCACCTCCGGGTGGCCCAGGAGAAAGTCTTCGGGCGACTGTTCGAATCCGCGCCCGCCGAAGAGTGACCGAGACGGCACCGGTCCGCGCAGCCACGTCCGCACTCTCATCGGTTCGTCGCGAGTCGCGGAGCACCGCGAGCAGACCCACCGTAACGCTAACTCGCGGACGAGCGCAGGGCGAGTCGGAACGGCCGACCACCAGGGGTACCTATCGTCATAGGAAACAGGGGTAAGCAGACGCTGACCGGAGATGTCGGGGAGACAACCATGGCACGAACCTACACGGAGTGGACAGATGAGATGGACACGACTGTCGTCACCGTGGACGGGAGGGAACTCGAGGTCGCGTACTACGAGGCGGGTGACGACGGCGGTCAGCCGGTCCTGTTCCTCCACGGCATTCCGACGAACTCGTACCTGTGGCGGCACGTTGCCCCGGCCATCGCCGACGAGCGGCACGTGGTCGCACCGGACATGCTGGGATACGGGAACTCCGCGATGGAGGACACGTTCGACAGGTCGCTGCGTGCCCAGGAGGAGATGATAGCCGAACTCGTCGACGAGTTCGGGTTCGATACCGTCTCGCTCGTGGGACACGACCTCGGCGGCGGCGTCTTCCTCCGGTACGCCTGCCACAACCCCGAGGTAGTCGACCGTCTCGTCCTCTCGAACTCGGTGTGTTACGACTCCTGGCCGGTGCAGTTCGTCACCGACCTCGGACTGCCCGAGACGGCGCGCGAGACGGCGGTCGAGGAACTGCAGGCGATGCTCGACGACACGTTCCGGAACACACTCTACGGCGACGACCAGGACGACGACTTCGTCCAGGGCATGAAGCGCCCGTGGAACAGCGAGGACGGCGTCACCTCGCTCGTCCGGAACGCCGTCTCGACGAACACGAACCACACCACCGAAATCGACCCGCGAGACGTCACCGCCGAGACGCTGCTACTGTGGGGTGTGGAAGACGAGTTCCAGCCGCGACGGTGGGCGGAGCGTCTCGAGGACGACGTTCCGGACTGCGAACTTGTCGGTCTGGACGAGGCCAGCCACTGGGTTCCCGAGGACCGGCCGGACGCGTTCCGCGAGCACGTGACCGAGTTCCTGACGTGAGCCGACGTCACGAGACCGGGCGGGTCGGACCGTGACCGAGTCGCCACTCCGCGCTCCGGGTATCGTTCGGCGAACTGGTCGCGCCGTCACGAGAGTGTGGTCTGGAACCGTGCCAATCGTCATTGGTACAACAACTAACCCCCGTTATCACGATTGTAGATGAGAGATGTACACACACAAGGGCGAAGACGTGTTCGTCATCGACAGTCACGTCCACCTGTGGGACGCGTCCGAGGAGAACATCGTCCACGACGGCGGCGAACAGTTCA
>JBEPXT010000157.1:0-7983 GCA_041641795.1 Salinigranum sp. | reverse complement strand
GGGCGGGGCGTCACCATCGGCGGAGACCCGGAGACGGGACCGCTACGACGCCGCGGGTCGTCGCCAGCAGTCAGTCGTCCGCGATTTCGTACCGCTCCTGCTCGAACCCGGACGGGTCGCCCGTGATGCCGACCCCGAGGCGTTCGTTTGTCGTCTGGATGCTCTCGGCCTTGCCGGAGCGCTCGGCGATGGCCCGGATGGCGTCGATGTTCTCGGGGACGACGTCGGACTCCTGGTGGATGCCCTGGAACAGGTACAGCTCCCGGCCGCGCGTGCTGATGGACTCCTCCCAGACGCAGTTCTCCCAGATGTCCCCCCGGGGCCGGCCGGCGTCCTGAGCGAAGTCCTTCAGCTTTCCGGCGCCGTCGATGCCCAGACCCTCGGGGATGACGTAGATCCGCGACTCCTGGTCGAGCAGATTTCGGACGTGCGCCGCCGTCGGGTTCGACTCGAGGGTCACGTTGAGTGCGTGGACGTGCATCAGGGTGGCGGGGACCTTCAGGCCGAGCGTGTCGATGTCCAGGTCGGGGAAGATGGTCTGTACGTCGGGCGCGTGGTGCGAGGGGACGTCGAGCGGGTCGGGCAGGATGTCGTTTATCGGCCCGCGGGAGTTCTGCCCCGGGTCGCCGCCCCGCCGGACGAGCGTCGCCCGGACCTTCTCGACGCCGTAGGTCTCTTCGAGGGGCGCGATGACCCGGGACAGTCCGGTCGTGTTACACGAGACGACGCGGACGTAGTCGGCCCCGGCGGCGGCGTCGAAGTTCGCCCGGGCGTTGAAGCTCACGTCGGCCACGTCGGCGTCCTCGCCGCCCTGGAATATCGCGGGGGTGTCGTGGCTCTCGTAGAGGCTCCGGTTCTCCGCGCCGACGCCGGAGGGAGTCGCGTCGACGACGACGTCGGATGCGGCGACCAGTTCGTCGACCATCCCCGCCGGTTCGATGCCGGCTTCGGAGAACAGCGCGGCGCGGTCCGGGACGGCGGCGTAGAGCGGATACCCCCTGTCGACGGCCGCGTGCGCCTCGAAGTTCGGCTGGGTCTTCGCGACGCCGACGACCTCCATGTCCGGCTGGGCCGTCACGGCGTCGGCGACCCGCTTCCCGATGGTTCCGTATCCGTTGATTCCGACCTGTAACATGTATGCCCGTCATATTGCGGCACCCATAGTTATTCCGGTAATAAGTTGAAAGAATTTAACTATCCACGGAGTGAAAACAAATTTATCAGCTTCCGAGTAAGGATGTCGCCGCCGGAGTCGGGCGGGTGCGAGGGCGCCGACCTCCGGCGGTTCGCAACACCTAACGCGGCGAAGGTCCCAGAGGAACGCATGTCCGACCAGTCTGCCGACCCGGGTCTCCGGGCGGCCGCCGAGACGGCAATCGACCAGTGTCTGGCTCTGGCGGCGGACGAATCGTGCGCCGTCGTCACGGACGACGAGCGACGCCCCGTGGGCGTCGCCCTCTACGAGGCGGCGTCGGCCGTGACCGACGACGCGGTGCTCCTGCAGTACACGCCCGGAACCCAGCACGGGGAGGAACCGCCGACGCCGGTGGCCGCTGCCATGCGCGACGCCGACGTGTTCCTCGCGCCGACGACGAAGAGTCTCTCGCACACGCGGGCCCGGTCGCGGGCGTGCGAGGCGGGGGCGCGAGGGGCCACGCTCCCGGGCATCACCGAAGACGTGTTTCGAACCGGTCTGGACGCCGACTACGAACGAATCGCCGACGAGTGCGTCGAGGTGCTCGACCAGGTCGCCGGCGCCGACCGCGTCCGTGTCACCTCCGACCGGGGCACCGACGTCACCTTCGAGACCGGGGACCGCGAGTGGCGCACCGACACCGGCATCGTCCACGAGGCGGGGGCGTTCTCGAACCTGCCGGCGGGCGAGGTGTTCGTCAGCCCCGAGACGGCCGACGGTACCTACGTCGTGGACGGGACGATGATGCCCCACGGACTGCTCGACGAGGGGCAGGAACTCGCCTTCGAGGTCGAAGACGGGTACGTCACCGTCATCAGCGACCCGGAGATACGCGAGCAGGTCGCCGACGCCGAGTCGCAGGTCGGGTCGGCCGCGTACAACCTCGCCGAACTCGGCATCGGGACGAACGTGGGCGTCGAATCGCTCGTCGGGTCGGTGCTGCTCGACGAGAAGGCCGCGGGGACGGTCCACATCGCCATCGGCGACGACGCCAGCATCGGCGGGGACACCGAGGCGCCACTCCACCTCGACGGCATCATCCGCGACCCGACGGTGTACGCCGACGGCGAGGAAGTCGCCCTGCCGCGCCCCTGACCGACCCGCGGGCCGACGTCGGAGTCACTGTCGCAACCCCCGTGCACCGCCGCCACCGTGCCGGCTTCGACGGTCCGAGCGCGACTCCAACGCCTTTTACGGTCCCAGCGAGTAGCGCCACCCATGAGCGAGAGTTCGGAACGCGTCCCGGCCGTCTGTCCCTCCTGTTCGCCCGGGACCGAAACCGTCCACGAGGTGATAAAGCCCGGCGGGCAGGCGACCGTCCGGTGTACGGAGTGCGGTCACGTCCACAAGACGACCATCGAGACGACCGAGGAGGTCGAACGCGACGTGGTCGTCTCCCAGGACGGGTCGTCGTTCAAGACGACAGTCGACGCCCCGCCCGACGAGCGAATCGCCGCGGGCGAGGAGTTCGTCCTCGATACGCCCGAGGCCATCATGCTCGTCCGCATCACGTCCCTGGAACTCGGCCCCGAGCGGCGTGCCGAGGAGGCGCTCGTCGAGGACGTCGTCACCATCTGGACCCGTGCCGTCGACAACGTCGCCGTGGCCGTCACGCTCCACCCCTCGGACGGGCGGCGCGACGAGACCCGGAGTCTCAAACTCCAGGTGCCCGGGGACTACGAGTTCACCGTCGGCGAGGAGGAGTCGTTCGGCGACGAGCGCTTCGAGGTCGAGAGTATCCAGGTCCGCGACGACGCCGAAGGCTACCGATTCGACAAGTTCGACCACGACGGCGACATGGTGTTCGCCAAGGACGTCAAGCGCCTGTTCGCCCGCGACCAGACCTCCTCGGCCTGGTCGGTCTGGTGACGCGTTCGGAGTGACGACCACATGCCCGACGACACCGACTTCGCGGCCGAACGAGAGCGGATGGTCGAGCGCCTCGAACGGCGCCACGGCGTCCGGGACGAGGCGGCCCTCGACGCCCTCAGGTCGGTGCCGCGCCACGAGTTCGTCCCCGAGTCACAGCGGGTCCACGCCTACGAGGACCGCCCGCTCCCCATCGCCGCCGGCCAGACCATCAGCGCCCCGCACATGGTGGCGCTGATGTCGGGCCTCCTGTCGGCCGAACGGGGGGACGCTGTCCTCGAAATCGGCACCGGCTGTGGCTACCACGCCGCGGTGACGGCCGAAATAGTCGGGGCCGGGAACGTCTACAGCGTCGAGTACGAGCCCGAACTGGCAGACCGCGCCCGCGAGCGGTTCGAGCGCCTCGGGTACGACGTCGACGTCCGCGTCGGCGACGGCCGCGAGGGGTGGCCCGAGCACGCTCCCTACGACGCGGCGTACTTCACCTGCGCCCCCGAGGAGGTACCGGAACCGGTCGTCGAGCAGGTCCGCCCCGGCGGCGTCGCGGTCGGTCCGGTCGGCGTCCAGCGCCAGCGCCTGCTCCGTCTCCGGCGGCGGGCCGACGGGACCGTCGCGCGGGAGGACCACGGCGGGGTCCGGTTCGTCCCGATGCAGGGCGAGAGCTGACGCCGGTGCGGGTTCGAGGGAGCGGACGGCTTCCAGGCAACCCCGAATCGAGCGGCGCCGCCGACCGCGGCCGCTCGCCGGCGGACGCGACTCTTATACGGGTCGGCGGCGAGTCCCCTGCCATGCCATCCAGCGACGGTCCCGACGTGGGGTTCGAGGAACGCGTCTTGCTGTGGGCCGCCCGCGAGAGCGGCGTCCTCGAAGCGCTCGCGACGTCTGCCGGGACTCCGGCGGCAGTCGCCCGAGAGGCGGGCGTCACGCCCCGCGCCGCGTCGGTGACCGTCGCAGCGCTCGCCGACTACGGGTACCTCCAGCGGGTCGGGGAGGAGTACGAACTCACGAACCGGGCGCTCGGGTTCCTGACCAAGCGGGACCTGCGCTCTATCGGTCGCGTCCCTCACGCCCTCGACCTGTTCGACCTGTACGGTCGCCTCCCCGAGACGATGGCCACCGGCGAGACGCCCGACTATCCCGACGACTGGCTGCGTGACCGCCTCGGGGCGCACGCTGCGACGGACCAGGCCCGCGTTCGTGCCTGTGTCACGGCCGCGGTCCACGCGCACCCCGACGCGACGCGGGTACTGGACGTGGCCGGCGGGTCCGGCGTCTACGCACGCGAGTTCGCCGCGCGCGGGTACGACGCGACGCTCGTCGAATCGGCGGCGGTCGTGGACGTGGTCGCACCGTTGCTGGACCCGGCGCCGGTCGAGGTCGCCCGGGGCCGCCTCCCGGACGAGGAAGCCCCGGCGGCGGACGACGACGCCGTGGACCTCGCGGCGACGCCGGGGACGGTCGACCTCGTGTTCGCCGTCGACTTCGCGCGCCGCCACTCGGACGCCGCGAACCGCGCGTTTCTGTCCGCCGCCCGCGAGACGCTGGCCCACGACGGCACCGTCGTCCTCGTCGACGCCCTCCGCGGTCGTTCGGGCGACCCGGGCGTCGGCGTGGAAGCGCTCGCAACCGGCCGGGGCGGGTACCACGACGAACCCACCGTCCGGGCCTGGTTCGAGGACGAGGGGTTCGAGAGCGTCGCCGTGACCGAGGTCCCCGGCGCCGACCGGACGGCCGTCGTCGGTCACTCTTCTGTCGAGTAACCTGTCCGCGGACGCGGACGTAGCCGGTACGCGGACGGACGACCGGCGGTGGTCTCGCCGACCGCCCGACGCAGGAGCACCGCACAGTTGAATACTGTCGACGTCCGAGTGCGAACCATGGACGCCGCGGTGTTGCGCGAGGATATGGTCGACGGACTCGAATACGGGATGGACATCGACGAGTCCGTCGCCGTGGCGATGCGGACGGTCCCCCGCCACGAGTTCGTGCCCGACCATCCGTACGACAACCGTCCGGTCGAACACGAGGGGACGACGGTGCTCTCTCCGCGGATGGTCGCCCAGTTGCTCGACGGTCTCCGGGTGTCGCCCGGCGACCGGGTGCTCGTCGTCGGCGCGGGCGTCGGCTACACCGCGGCGGTGCTGGCCGAACTCGTCGGCGACCACCAGGTCCACGCGGTCGACATCTCGCGGCGACTGGTGTGGCAGGCCCGGCAGAACCTCCAGGCGGCCGGCTACGGCGGCGTGCTGGTGGACTGCCGCGACGGCGCCGGCGGACTGCCGGAGTACGCTCCGTTCGACCGGATTCTGGTGGAAGCGGCGGCGGTTCGGCCGCCCGACGCCCTGGTCCGGCAGTCGGCCTCCGTCGGCCGCATCGTCATGCCGATGGGGAGTCCGCCCGACCAGCGACTCGTCGCCGTCGAGAACGGCGACGTGGTCCAGTCCTACGGCGAGGTCAGGTTCAAACCCCTGCTCGTCGAGGGCGAGCAGTCCGGCGGCGTCACCCGGAACCGGACCGAGCGAGAGGACCGGGAGTTCGCCCAGCAGGGGTACTTCGCGCCCACCGGGTGGGAGCAGGAGTGGATCGACTGGGACGAACAGCTGTAGCCGGTCGGGACGCGGACCCCCGCCGTAGCCGGTCGGAACGACGTCCTCACCCCGACGTAACCAGGACTTTCGTGTTCCCCCGACGGTCGATGTATCCGCTCCCGGCGGGCGGCTTGATTTCGACGGTGAGCGTCCCGTGGTCCTGATTCGCCCGGAGCCTCGGGGCCACGTCCACAGACGCGGTTCCGTTCGCCCCGGTGCGGGCCGTGGCTACCCCGTCGAGAGTCGCTGTCCCGCCCGTGACGACGACAGTCGCGTCGGTCACCGGTTCGCCGTCGCTCGCTACCACCGTCAGTTCGAGGGTCTGCGGGCCGGGGGTCGTCACCTCCGGCGCGGGGCGCACGTCCAGTTCGTCGACGGCCAGGCCCTGGACGCCCGACAGCATGTTCATCATCACGGAGAGGCTGGCCACGCCGACGACGAGTGCGATGACGAGGCGTATCGGGAGCCCTTCGATTGCCCGCGTGTCCGTCCGGAACCGGGTCGCCGTACCGTCGAGCAGTGCCCGAATCGCTGGGAGCATGGGGGGTCTGGTCCCGTCTCCGTACAAAAACCCTCGTCCGGGGGTTCTTGACCCATACCGGGCCCACCGACGGGTATGCAGGTACTCGGACGACGCGACGCGAACGCGACCCACGACCCGGTGGCGCGCCTCGGACGCTATCGCGCCCCGGACGGGAGCGACGGCGCCCCGGTCGGACTGGACCTCGACGGCCCGCACGCGGTGCTCGTCGTCGGCAAACGGGGCTACGGGAAGTCCTACACGCTCGGGGTGCTCGCGGAGGAGGCTGCCCGCGCCCGCGGCGTCGCCCCCGTCGTCGTCGACCCCATGGGGGCGTTCGCCGGGCTAGCCGACGCGGCGCGAGGCGACGCCGTCCCCGCCCGCGTCGTGGAGTCGCCGTCGGTCCGCGCCGACGCCCTGCCGCCCGCGGCCTGGCCGCCCCTCGTCGGTCTGACTCCCGATTCGGCGGCCGGCGCTCTCGTCTGGCAGGCCGCGAGCGACGCGGGTACGCTCGCCGGGATGCGGGCGGCAGTCGAGGACGCTGACGCCTCCCGCGCGGCCCGGCGTGCCGCCGCAAACCACCTCCGGATGGCCCACGCCTGGGGCGTCTTCGCCCCGGACGCGTCCGACGTCACCTCGCTCGCAGACGGCCGGGCGACAGTGGTCGACGTGTCCGGCCTCGACCCGTCTCCGATGAACGCTGTCGTCGCGGCCCTCGCCAGGGCACTCTACAGGTCACGCCTCGACGAGCGACTGGAGCGCCTGCCCTGGCTACTGCTCGACGAGGCTCACGCGTTCTTCGACGGCGTGGCCGCGTCTGCTCTCCGGACGCTCCTGACCCGCGGCCGAGCGCCCGGCGTCAGTCTCGTCGCCGCGACCCAGCGACCCGGCGCGCTCCCGTCGGACGCCGTCTCGCAGGCGGACGTCGTGCTGTCCCACCGACTGACCGCGGGGGCCGACCTCGATGCGCTCCGGGCCGCCGAACCGACGTACCACCACGAGGCGCTTCGCGACCGCATGCCCAGCGCTCCGGGGCGAGCCGTCGTCGTCGACGACGCGACGGAGTCGGTCCACGGCGTTCGCATCCGGCGCCGCGAGACCCCGCACGACGGCGGCAGCCCGAGCGCCAGTGCCCGCGCCGACGCACTCGACGAGCGTCCCTCGGCCGACGAACGGCCGGTCGAATGACGGCCCGAAATCACGACCGGGTAGTCGGCTCGGTCCGTCGACCGATTCGGTCTGTCGGCGCCTGGTCTGGACGCCTCCGGGGCGCGGTGGGCCGGCGCTACGGCTCTCCAGCTGAATTAGCGAGGGCACAGTTCGACGGGCAGTGTGTGCCCCCGGGACGAACGGCACTTTCGTTCGGCAGGTCGGCGGCGCCGAGAAAGCTAAGTCTTTCTGGCCTGAATGTCACAGTACAACGACTTCCGCTCGACGGGGCGGCTCTTCGCGCGTCGGCGACTCGAGGCCCATGACAGACGAACCCCACCGCTCGGAGGACTTCGCGGCCGACGAGCAGGACGGTCGGCAGTTGACGGAGGTGCTGGTCGACCTCAACGTGGCGACCCGGCGGCTGATGCGGGCCGAGTCGCGGACGGCGATAGCCGACATCGCGGTGGAGGCAGCGTCGGACATCCTGGGACACCCGGTCAACGGATTGCGGCTGTTCGACCGGGAGTCCGAGACGCTGGAGCTGGTCGCCTGCACCGACGCGACGGTCGACGCCCTCGGACCGCGGCCGACGTACTCGCCGGGCGACAACATCCTCTGGGAGACGTTTCAGGACGGCGGGGTCGCGGTAATCGACGACG
>JBEPXT010000156.1:290-8054 GCA_041641795.1 Salinigranum sp. | reverse complement strand
CCGAGCGAAGCCCTCGCCCCCATCCAGACGAAGCTCTCGCGGGCCGAGAGCTACCTCGACGAACTGCACAACACAATCGACACCGTCGAGCGGGGGGTGACGACGTTCAAGAGCGAGCCGAGCATCGAGAAGTACGTCCGGAAGATAATCGCGGAGGCCGAACACGACCTGTTCGTGCTCGGGCCCCGGGAGACTCTCGAACAGTTCCGGGAGGACCTCTTCGAGCGCCGGGAGGAGCTCCACATCCACGTCATCGTCTCGGGCCTGGACGAGACGTACGTGGACGACGAGACGATGGCGACGGACGCGCTCTCGGACGTGGCCAACCACGTCCGCGGCATCACGTCCGCCGAGGATTTCGCGATTACCGGAGACCGGCGAGAAGGGTTCTACTGGTCGGGCTCCTCCCGGAGACAGGCCACCAGCGACGAGAAGGGATACTACATCACGAACGAGGACCTGGCGTTCGTCCTCGACCGGTTCATGTCCGAGTCGCTCTGGCCGTTCGCCCTCGCGCCCGCCGAGCAGAACGAGCCCGAATTTCCGACGGAGTACCTCCGACTCCGGGACGGACTCGCGGACCTGGACAGGCTGTCGAACGTGCTCCCGCTGGACTCGTACGTCGTCTCGTTCGAGGGGTACGACACCGAGACCAGCGAGTACGTCTCCATGGAGGGCGTGCCGGTCAGTTACTACTTCGACGAGTACGACATCCGGACGTCGCTCACGCTGGAACTCGACGCGGACGAGGACGACGGGAAACGGCAGGTGAGCGTCGGGGGATGGGGGGCGACCAGAGAGGACTACGAGGCCCGGAAACTCGCGTTCGCCTACCGGAACGGCGGCCCCTCCCTGACCATCGACGACGAGACGAGGCGCCACCTGGAGCGATGTCGGAGCGAACTCCCCGAGCGGTTCGGGTCCGGGTCGGTGGTCGTCGGCTTCGACGCGTTCGTCGACCGGATGCGCGAGGTCGTCGCCGAGCGCTCGGACGAGTCCGACTACGAGCCCGTCCGGCAGTTCGAGGAGTTCAAGCAGTCGCTCTCCCGCGTCGACGCCAGCGAGAGCGCCCTCGTGGAGTGGACGGAGACCCGGACTGAACCCGGCGGCCACGTCGCGCACGCCGGGCGGGTCTTCGACAACCTGGGGTACGACCTGACGCTCGTCGGACCGCTGGGCGAACCCGTCTCGTCGGTCTTCGCCCGACGGTTCCGCGACCAGACGCTCGTGAGCGTCGGTGACGTCACCGCCACCGACTTCGTGCTCCTCGAGGACAAGAAGCTCCTGTTCACCGAGCCGAACTGGGAGGTGCCGACCTGGGAGTCGATTCTCGACCGGGTCGACACCGAGAGCCTCGCCGACCGGATGGACGGCACCAGCGTCCTCTCCGTCGGGTCGTTCTACGCGACGGGCGACCTCCCGGCTATCCTCGACGGGTTTCGCGAGGAGGTCTGGCCGACGTTGCAGTCCCCGCCCCCCGCGGTCCACGTCTCGGCCGGCGACCTCCACCGGCTCTCCGAGGCCCGCGTCGCGCGAGTCGTGGAGTCGCTGGAAGCGCTCGACGACGCGGTGCCGGTCACCGTGACGGTCAACCGCCGCGTGGCCAAGGCGCTCCGGAACCACCTCTCGGCGGGGGGCGCGGACGACTCGACGGTCGGTCTCGCGGCGGCCGTCGACGACGCCTTCGACGTCTCGCGCGTCGTCGTCCACACGTTCGAGGAGGCCGTCTCCGCGCGTGACGGGGCCGTCACCGCCGCCCGCAAGCCGATGCCGGCCGACCACCGTGAACGACTGGACGTCAGCGAGCACTTCGAGACCGGTATGGCCGTCGCACTCGCCGAGGACCTCTCCGACGGCGCGGCGCTCGTCCTGGCGAACGCGGTGGCGTTCTACGTCAACCAGCACGAGGAGTTCCCGACCGAACCCGACCTCAGGGAGTTGCTCGACGCGTACGACACGCACTTCGACCGGGAGTCGGTGCTCCAGGCCTGAGCGGCCGACACCCACTGCTCGTCCGGGTCGGCGACGTCGCCCTCGTCGCCCAAACGTTATCGCGGACCCGCCTGAACGGGCGGTCATGGAGACGGAGTCCCCGCGCCAGTACGACTGGCTCACGCTAGACGCAGACGAGGAGGTTCTCTGGGCCGACACGCCACACCCCTACAGTCTCGTGCCCGCCCTCGTCGTCGGCATCCCACTCTCGCTGGTCCTCGTCGGCCTGTTCATCGTCGCCGCCGCATACCTCAACTACACGAACACGAACTACGTCGTCACGACGGCCGCGCTGTACAGGAAGACGGGCGTGCTCTCCAGGAGCGTCCAGCGAATCGAGTTCGACAAAGTTCAGGACACCGCCTACCAGCAGGACTTCCTCGGCGCCCAGTTCGGCTACGGGACGGTCAACGTGAGCACGGCGGGCGGCAGCGGCGTGGAGATGAGCTTCCAGAGCGTCTCCGACCCGCAGCGACTCCAGACGCTCATCAACGAACGGATACGCGAACGGGACGGACGGGACGCCACGGGCGACGGCAAGGCGGCGGTCCTCGACGACATCCTCGCCGAACTCCGCGCGATTCGACGCGCAGTCGAGGACGGCACCGCAGCGGGCGACAGATTCGACCCGAGCGACAATCCCGACCCGAGCGACAATCCCGCCGCGGGCGACGAGACCACCGCGTCCACCCGGCGTGACTCGCCCGTCGCCGGGGACGGGAACGCCGACGAGGAGACGACCGGGCGCGACGGGTCGACAGACCGATGAGCGGCGACCCGTCGTTCGAACCGGTCGAGACTGCGGACGAGAGCGCTGACGTCGACGCCTGGATGGCGCGCGGCGAGGGCGAGACGGTCCGCTGGGCCGGCCACCCCCGCGTCACGACGATTCTCCCGTGGGGCGTCGTCGGCGTGCTGTTCCTCGGAGCGGGCGTCGGCGGAGCCGTCGTACTCGACCGGCCGCTGCTGGCGCTTCTCGCGCTTCCCGGCGTCGCCATCCCCGCGTGGGCGTACCTGCGCGTCGTCAACACCCGGTACGTCGTCACCGACTACGCGCTCTACCGGAAGACCGGCGTATTCTCCCGGACCGTCGAGCGAGTCACGGTCTCCCGGGTGCAGAACAGCGCGTTCGCCCAGGGGCTCACCGGGTCGGCGTTCGGCTACGGGACGGTTCGCGTCGAGGCGGCCGGCGGCGGCGCGATTCAGTTCACGGCCATCGACGACCCCCGGGCCGTCCGGGCGCTCGTCGACCGGCAGGCCGCCCGGGAAGAGATACCCGGTACTCTCGGCCAGTGGGAGGCGGTCCTCGAAGAGGTGCGCCGCGTCCGGGCGTCGTTCGACGTGCGACACGAGACCGACGAGGCGGAGGGTCGCTGAGTGACGCCCGGAACGCGCCGGCTCTCGCGAATCGGTCGTCCGTCGACGCGTCAGGGGTCGACCGGACAGCCGTTCACGTCGCCCCCGCGCATCCCGTCAGCCAGCCAGTGAATCGAGAGCACGACCACCGCGAGCGCCAGGAGCGCGAACTCCAGTCCCTCCAGGGGCAGGACGGTCAGCGACCCGGTGACACCGACCAGCGAGAGGACCGCCGCGAGCACCGCCGACCCGCAGGCCGCACACCCCGCGCCCAGCGTCCCCAGGACGACCGCGCCGAGACTCCCCGCACCGTCGGGCGCCGAGACCCGGTGTTCGCGGACGTGGTAGGCGAGCATCGCCACGTTGACTCCCACGAGCGCAGCGGTGGCTATCAGCACGACCGACTGAGCGAGCGTGAAATCCGGACCCGCGAACGGGTACAGCGAGCCGAGCACGGCGAGTCGGGAGTCGAGCGGAAGACCCCCGGCGAGGACCACGTTCCGGACCAGGTCCGCGTTCTGGGAGACCACGAACAGCGTGAGCGTCGCCGCCGCCGCGAGCGTCCCCACCGTCCCGTACGCCGGTATCCTCACCACCAGGCGGGCGGTGCGACCCATCAATCGCCAGTCGGCGGGACGGGTCGGCAGGGTCGGCAACCGGACGGTCACAGGCCGAGTGCCTCCCGGTAGACGGTGATGCTCTTGACACCGGTCGCGGTCGTGACGAACTGGCCGTCACGGAAGAGAAAGGACATCGGCGTCGCCCAGACAGACGCGTCCTCCGCGGCGCGGACGTCCGCCTGCACGGCCCCGTCGTGCGCCCGGATCCGCGCCTCGGAGACGACCGCCTCGGCGTCGACGTCCGTCTCGGCGGCCAGGAACTCGCGGGTTCTCGTGAGGACGTTGTCGGTCCGAAACGACTCCTGGTTCCGGTAGTACCACCCCTTGAGCGCCCAGAACGCCCCCTCGTCGCGGACGTACGTCGCCTCCAGGGCCTGTATCGCCGGCTTTCCCCACTCGTAGACGTTCGGGAAGTGCCGGTAGACGAACGACGCCACGCCGGCGTCGACGAGTTCCGACCGGATTTGCGGGAACGTCTCCGCCTCGAATCGCCGGCACGTAGTGCAGGAGGGGTCCTCGAAGGTGACGATGACCGCGTCTACCTCGAACGGCCCGGGACCGAGCGTCGGGCGGGCGTCGATACCTCGGGCCGCCGGGTGGCCCCGGAGCGAGTTCTCGTCGGGGGTCGTTCCGGCGGTCGTCTCCGTGCCGTCGCCGGTCGGGGGACGCTCGGCCCCCGACGCGGACCCCGCGTCCCCCGACCCGGAGAGACACCCCGACACCGTCGCCAGACCCGCGGCGGTGGCGAGGAGCGTCCGTCGATTCATACCAACTGGTCTACTCGAACCGGCAAAGCGCTTCCACGGCCGTGCATCTCCACGGCACAACCGTCCTGTGGCGACGGTGTACAGAACCCCGTCGTCTAGTCCACCTGCTCGTGGTCGGTCCCCCGGCGGACGACGGGAGGGGTCGCGCTCCCGATTTCTGGTTCCACACGATTTTTAATTGTCAGTGTGGTAGATTCGACCGTCGGTTGCGACCGTCTGGTCGACTGCAACCGGCGACGGAGGAGACGACTCCGTTCGCTCGGAACGCGTACACCGTCGAGTTTCGGCGGGGCATCCTGTCGTTCGGCCTTGCCAGACGCCGCCCCGAACCGGACTCGACAGTCCGGACGTCGGACGACTGGTGGGTCGCCGCTCCGATCGTCCGGACCGCCGAGCGAATCAAATTGTAAACGCGGTAGTTGTTCTATCATTGACGTTAGTGCGGCAGTACTCCGAGGCGTCGCCGCGTAATTCGAAAAAAGTGCCAAAAAATATAGGTAGAATGGGACGGGAGTTTCTAGAGTATGCCTCATTGTGAAAACTGCGGCTCGTTCGTTACCGATGCTTATGTACGGGTGTTTACTCCCGAACATCTGGACGCGCCGCGAGTCTGTCCCAGTTGCGAGGACATGGTGCGAGACGGGGCGAACGTCAGAAAAGCGCGAGCGAAGCGAACGTAGGGTCACGACGCGAACGGCGGGGATCTGGACGAAACGAAACTGATTCTCTCGGACGACTCCCGGGACGAGGTTGGGTCGCCGACTTCCGGGGCGACGTCCAGTCGTCGGCTTCCCGGACGACGCCGAGTCGTCGACCTCCGGGGTGACGTCGGGGTGCCGTCTCCCCGACCGCCGTCGGGTCACGCCGCTTAAGCGGGCCGGCACTCGACAAGGGAGCATGCTCACCTTCATCGGCCTCGGGTTGTACGACGAGCGGTCGATAACCGTCGAGGGGCAGGAGGCGCTACGGGAGGCCGACCGGGCGTTCGCCGAGTTCTACACCAGTCGCCTGGTCGGGGCCTCCGTCGCGGATCTGGAGGCGTACCACGGCGTCGACATCGAGGTTCGAGACCGAGCCGGCGTCGAACAGGACCCCGACCCGATTCTGGACGCCGCCGCCGAGGGAGACGTCGCCTTCCTCACCGCGGGCGACACGATGATCTCGACGACGCACGTCGACCTGCGGTTGCGCGCGGCCGAACGCGGCATCGAGACCGGGGTGGTCCACGGCGTCACCGCCCAGTCGGCCGCGAGCGGACTGACCGGCCTCCAGAACTACCGGTTCGGCAAGGCGGTCACGCTCCCGTTCCCGTTCGCCCACGGCGGCGACGAGGTGCCGGCGAGCGTCGTCGACTCCATCGAGGCCAACCGGGAGCGCGGACTCCACACGCTCGTGTACCTCGACATCAAGGTCGGCGACGACGTTCCCCACGGCGAGGGCGGCGACGAGTACATGACCGCCGACGCGGCCGCCGACCTGCTATGCCGGGGGTGGCAGGACGAACTCGCCGTGGTCGTCGCCCGCGCGGGGAGTCCCGCGCCCGTCGTGGCGGCCGACCGCCTCTCGGCGCTCGCAGACCGGTCGTTCGGGGACCCGCTCCACCTGCTCGTCGTGCCCGGGGACCTCCACCACATCGAGGCCGACGCGCTCGAACGACTCGCCGGCGCGCCGTCCGAACTCGTAGACGCCTCTCGGACCTGACGTCGCGCGACGGGCGTGGGCGTACTGTCCGCCCGGTCGCCGGCCCTCAGTCGGACGGGCGTCGCTCGGGCTGGTCGACCGGGTCGACCGGCAGGTCGAGGACGGCCTCCAGGTCGTACTCCTCGCCGGTCACCATGTACAGGACGTCCTCGATGACCGTCAGCAGTTCGGGGAGTTCCCGCACTACGAGGAACGTCACGCCCACGAGCGCGACGACGGCGAGCAACTGACTGACGACCCGGTCCGAGAGGTAGAACGAGACGCGGTACGGGTCGGTTCCGCCGAAGAGGAACAGCACCTCCTCGACGAAAAACTGCATGTACTGCTTGCCGAAGGCGATGGCGATGAACGTCACCCGGACGATGTTCAGCGCGTAGATGATGGGGAGGGCGATCGCGAGCGCCCGAATCTTCCGGCGGAGCGGCGCCCTGACGGCCGCGATGAGGCCCGCGAAGATGGTCATGCTCCCCAGGCCGGTACACGCGAGGACCACCGAGACGAGGAGCGGTTTGTTCCCCTCGTACATGAACCGGAAGGTGTTGTCGTAGCCGGCCGTCCCCTGGACGACCGCCGGGTGGTATCCCAGCGCGTCCAGGACGAACTGCACCTGGACCGTCACCGTCTCGATGAGCACCTCACGGGGTGCGGGAATCGTCACGCCGAACGCGGCGATTGCCGGGATGGTCTCGAAGGGGAGGTAGACGATGCCCATCGCGGCGACGGCCCGCGAGAGAATGAACAGCGAGTCCCGACCCTCGTAGAGGAGCTTTCCGGCGTAGAGGGCCGCCGGCACGGCGACGATAGCGAGGATGCCCTCGACGTAGCTCTTGTGGACGAACGCGAAGTGCGGAATCAACTGGAGCCAGAAGACCGCGAACAAGACCCACGCGCCCGCCGTGACGAGGCGACCACGCTCCTGGTCGCGGTCGGCGACGAGCGCACCCCCGGCGAACGTCAGAATGGTGACCCACGCCAGGACATCTGAGAGCATCCCAGGCATACACGAACACACAGGCCGTCTGCGGATTTAGGCGTTGCCGTTTTGCGTGCCCGTCGGACACCCGCGTGACGTCAGAGAACTCGGGTTCGGCTCCACCGCACCTTCACCGCCGACTCCCGTCGGTCGTAGAAGCGTCGTCACTGTCCGGGTAGCGCCTCGAAAAATGAAACCGCGAAGGGGTCCGGCTTACGCCGGGTAGTTATCGGTCGTCAGTCGCGGCGCAGCGCCAGCAGCGCGGCGCCCAGCAGGGCGACGACTGCGATGCCGATGCCGAAGCCGGGCGTGTTGGTCGGCGTCGGCGACGGCGTGGATTCGGGGGTACCCTCGG
>JBEPXT010000156.1:0-280 GCA_041641795.1 Salinigranum sp. | reverse complement strand
TCTCGCCCGGCGTCTCGGTCTGGGTGCCGGCCGTGCCAGTCTCCGTCATGTTGGCTTCGCCGACCGTCCCGTCGTACTCGTCACTGATGTCCTCGCCGCCCGAGCGGACGACCACAGTGAAGTTCGAGCCGACTTCCTTGCCAGTCATGTTGACCGTGGCGTTGAACGTGCGATTCTCGGAGACGGTCGTGTCGACCGACTGCAGGTACGACTGACCGTTCGAGGTGCCGCGCACGCGGATGTTCAGTTCCGTACCCGGAGCGACCGTCGTCCGACCCTC
>JBEPXT010000155.1:0-8155 GCA_041641795.1 Salinigranum sp. | reverse complement strand
GGTCCGTGGCTCCGATATCGAAGAGGCAGAGAAGGTGTTCGAGGCCGATCCGACCGTCGATGAGGTGACACTGCTCGCCGAGTTCGAGCAGGAGTCGCTCTACCGCATGACGTGGGTGTCCCGCGTGAAACTCCTCCTCCAGATGCTCACCAGCACCGAGGCGACTATACTGGACGCGTACGGGCACGACAACCGCTGGGACCTCCGCGTGATGTATCCGGATCGGAAGCTGGTCTCGGCTACCATGGCGTTCTGTGAGGACCACGGCATCTCGTTCGATATCGAGTCGATACGCGAGATGGAGGGCGAACCCGCCGGGCGATTCGGCCTGACTATCGAGCAGTTCGAGGCGCTCAGGGCTGCCACCCAGAATGGGTACTTCTCGATCCCGCGCGAGACCTCGCTCGAGGAACTCGCCGACGAGTTCGGCATCTCTCACCAGGCGCTGTCCGAGCGAATCCGGCGGGGAACGGAGGCACTCGTCGAAGATACGCTCTTCATCGGATTCCCGGACGAGACGTGAGCCGGGATGCGACCTCGCTCGTTCGATACCGCGAGGGGCTCGTCGCCAGCCGCGAGAGGTCCGAGCGGTCGATTTGGGACACCGGCCCCAGCGTCGACCACACTCCACTTCCGCCGGAGGTGCGCCCGACGAACCGGGCACCGTTCATCAGTCCGTGACCCGTGTACTTGCGGGTGCGCGGCCAAGGGTTATCGCTCGACGAGACGTCAGGGAACCCATGGCCGAGATATCATACACGGAAGATGACGTCGGAAAGCCGGTCGTGAACGAAGACGGAACGGAGATCGGAACGGTCACGGCGGTCCGTCACGGGACACTGTACGTCGACCCCGATCCCGGCGTATTCGACGAGATGAAAGCGAAACTGGGCTGGGAGGACGTCGACGACGACAGCTACCCCCTCCAGAACGACGAGGTGAGCATGGTCACCGACGACAAGATCCAGCTACGCGGGTTCTGAGGTGAACACAGTACTGTCCTCGGCACTCGGACTCCTGAGTGCGCTCGCACCGCTCCAGGTCGGCTTCGGTGGAGATCTGCTGTGGCTCGCGGTCGTGTTCTTCGTCGTCGCGATCGTCGCCGCAGTCGCCGGGTTCGGCGGCGTAGCGGGCGTCTCGATGCAGGCCGCGAAGATTCTGGTCGTAGTCTTTCTCGTCCTCGCAGTGGTCGCGCTGGTACTCTAACCGCGCGAGTACTGCCGAGGCGCCGACAGGGCCGCGAGACGTTTCTGGCTCGTCGGTGGCGTGTGTACCGACCCGAAGTCCGTAGCACAGGAGCGCTGACCTGTGACGACCGAACACGACGCCGGTTTCTCACTCGTTCGCGGTCGCCGGACAGGGATTGCTCGCGTTTCGCGTCGTCCCCATCCACCTCCAGAACGTCGTTCGTCTGCTCGTCAGGCTCACGCAACTCGCCGGTCTGACGTGTATCGCATACTCCCTCCGAATCGCGACGAACCGATGAGCCTGCAGGGGCCCCGCCGGCGAGCACACCCCGTCGACCGGCCACAACCGGTATCGGTGCGTCGGACGCACCTGTCCCCGTGACCGCCAACCGCCACGACCCCACGACGGTCGACCCCGACGTCGCATCGACGCCCGCCGACTACGTCGACCCCTTCATCGGGACCGCCAGGGCGGCGGCCGCCGCGGACGGGGACGGGGCGATGCCCTACCCCAACATGTACCCGGGGCCGACCCGCCCCCACGGGATGGTTCAGCTCAGTCCGGACACCGGACGGGAGAACATCGCCGGCTACCACTACGAGGACGACGAGATACTCGGCTTCAGCCACACGCACGTCTCGGGGACGGGGTGTATCGGCCTCGGTAACTTCCGCGCGGTTCCGACCACCGGACCGGTCGAGCCACCCCTGACCGCGGGGCCGTTCTCCCACGAGAGCGAGTCGGCGACCCCGGGGTACTACGCCGTGACGCTGGACGAGTCCGGCGTGGAGGCCGAACTCACCGCGACCACGCGCGTCGGGATGCACCGCTACACGTTCCCCGAGTCCGATTCCGCCACCGTCGCACTCGACGCCGCGTACAACCTGAACGACGCCGGCGTGGACGAGGCGAGCGTCGAGATTCGCGACGACCGGACCGTCGTCGGGTCCCAGACCGTGCCCGAACCGTTCTGCAGCGACGCCGAGAGCTTCACGGTCCACTTCGCGGCGGTGTTCTCCCGCCCCTTCGAGTCGGCCGGCGTCTGGACCGGGGCCGACGTCGACGGGGGGGAGACCAGCGCCTCCGGCCAGGACGTCGGCGCGTACGCGACCTACGACGCGGACGAGGGCGACCAGGTACTCGTCAAAGTCGGCGTCTCCTACGTGAGCGCGGCGAACGCACTCGAGAACGTCGAGGCGGAGGTCCCCGACTGGGAGTTCGACGCCGTCCGCGAGGACGCGTTCGAAGCGTGGGACGACCGCCTCTCGCGCATCGAGGTTGAGGGCGCGGACCGGGACGCGGTCACGTTCTACACCGCGCTGTACAACGCGATGAAGGGCCCGACTATCTTCGAGGACGCGAACGGCGAGTACGTGGGCATGGACGACGAGGTGTACCGCGCCGAACGCGACGGGGAGCGCTACCACCACTACCAGATGTTCTCGCTCTGGGACACCTTCCGCGCCGAGCACCCGCTCTTGAACGTCGTCGAACCCGGGGTGCAGACCGACGCCGTCCGGTCCCTGCTGGACATGTACGACCACGGGGGGTGGCTGCCCAAGTGGCAGTTCGTGAACCGCTACACGAACGTGATGATCGCCGACCACGCGACGTCAGTCATCGCCGAATCGTACCTGAAGGGCCTTCGCGACTACGACACCGAGAAAGCCTACGAGGCGATGGTCAAGAACGCCACGCAGGTTCCGGGCGACGACACGCACTTCGAGGGCCGGCGGGGCCTCCGGCAGTACGAGGAGCACGGCTACGTTCCCCACGACGACGACGGCGGGGCGTGGGGGTCCGTCTCCACGACGCTCGAAGACACCTACTGCGACTACGCGCTCGCGCAGGTCGCCGCCGAACGGGACGAGACGGCCGACTACGAGCGGTTCGTCGAACGGGCCGGTTTCTACGCGAACCTGTTCGACTCCGAGACCGGGTTCATGCGCCCCCGGAACGCCGACGGGTCGTGGAAGACGCCGTTCGACCCGACGGACTGGGACGGGTTCACCGAGGGGAACGCCTGGTCGTACACCTGGCACGTCCTGCAGGACGTGGGCGGACTCGTGGACCTCATGGGCGAAGACCGGTTCGTCGAGCGTCTCGACCACTTCCTCTCGGACTTCGACTACCCCGCCTGGGACGAACCGTTCTCCCACTACTGGCAGGGGAACGAACCCGACCACCACTGTCCATACCTCTACAACTACGTGCGACGGCCCTGGCGAACCCAGGAAGTCGTCCAGGACGTCCTGACCGAACTGTTCACGAACGGCCCCGGGGGACTCCCCGGCAACGAGGATGTCGGCCAGATGTCCGCGTGGTTCGTGCTGTCGGCGATGGGGTTCTACCCGGTCGCGCCGGTCCAGGGCGCGTACGTCGTCGGGAGTCCGCTGTTCGAGTCGGTCACCGTCAACCTCCCCGAGTACCACTACGGCGGCGGCGAGTTCACCGTCGAGACGACCGGCGCCGAGTACAGCCAGGACCGGTACCGGTACGTCCAGAACGCCACCCTGAACGGCGAGGAACACCGCGAGTCCTGGTTCCGGCACGCGGACCTCGAAGCCGGCGGGACGCTCAGACTGGAGATGGGCGAGGAGCGAAACGACGAGTGGGGCGTCACCCCGGAGTCCGAGGTCAGCCCCCCGCCGTCGATGAGCGACGAAGAGAAGATGTGAGCAGGTGGCAACCCGTCCGCCACCGCTCGTCGGCGAGTCGAGGACGACGCCGACGGACCGGGGACCGAACCCTCACTGCTGGACGATGAACTGCTTGGGGCGAATCGGGTTCACGGCGTGAACGAGCGGTTCGAACTCGCGGGTCGGATTCGACTCGTCCTGCGTCTCGGTCAGTAGCTCCCCACCCAGGGTGTCGAGCAGTTGCCTGGCGTTCTGTTCCCCCTCGAACAGTCGCTCTTTCGAGTCGACCTCGAAGTACCAGAGCAGGTAGTTGGCGTCCGCGCCGTGCTCGACGAACAGCGAGAGCGTGTGGAGCCCCTCCTCCCCCCATCGCTCGATGGCGCCCTCTCTGTGCGTCTCCGCCTCTTCGGCCAGTTCTTCGACCCTGTCTTTGAGGCGTCTGGTCTTCCCCGGTTTGATTCGCCGCTTCCGTACGAAAATATCCGTCATACAGAAACGAAGCTCCCTATCTCAATGATTCTTCTGGCCCTCGCCGAAAGTGTTCAATCGGGGCTGTGGAGCGACCGGAGTCGCTCGCCGGCGTCGAGTCGACGGAGGCCGTACTCGACGGCGGCCGCGACCAGCAGAACTCCGAGGAGGAGAACCCATCCACCGAAGTACAGCGCGTGCGGGTCCTCGACGCCCGGCGTGAACTCGGCCCGGACGTCGAGCAGGACGAACAGGGTCAGCGCCGCCGCGGGGGCGACCACCCGGTGGCGAACGAGCAGGTAGACCGGGACGGCGGCGAGCAGCCACATGCCGACCGTTCCGAACCCGTACAGCAGCCACTCGATGCCGCCGGTTCCCGTCACCCCGAGTCGGACGGCGAACCACACCATGACGGCGGCGTGGACGACGCCGGCGACGCTGGCGACGACTGCCGCCCGCCGCCGCGAGGCAGGAATCGCCAGTCCCGGCACCGACGCCGCGGGCGGAACCCGACGCCACGACTCTCTGACGGCGTACTCGACCAGTCCGGCGAGCAGGAAGCCGACAGCCCAGACCGACGCGTTGTGCATGTACCGCACGACGTACAGGCCGTTCTCGACGACGGTGATGCCGGTCGGTTCGGCGAGTCGTTCCAGTTCCGCGACGTCCCGGAACGTCGGTCCCGGGGGCGTCAGCTCCATCCCGAGGACGTATCCAGTCGTCGCAAGGAGCGCAACCAGCGGGAGGACCAGGCGATACCGGACCGCGAGCCACACCGGGAGCGTCGCCACGGCGACGAGGCCGCCGTAGCGCCAGCCGACGCCGCCGACCGAGTACGCCGACGGGCCGACGTCGTACCCCAGTCGGAGGGCGACGAGGAGGAGGACTGCCGCGTGGACGAGGCCGGCCGCGAGACCGACGAGGAGGGGGCGTCTGGAGGGCACGGCCTCGATTAGCGTCCCCGCGACGCTTCCGTGTTTCCCCGACTGCGGGACGTCCCGGCGAACTGCTCCCGGCGTCAGCCGCGGGAGAGCGTGGTGTACAGGTACGCCGCGACGAGGGCGACGACGGCCTCGGCCGCCTTCGACGCGATGGAGAGGGTGTTGACGCGACCCTCCATCACGACGAACGCGACGATGGTGACCAGCGCGTACCCGGCGGCGACCAGGTAGAGTTCCCGCCGCCAGAATCGGCTCAGGAAGACCAGGGTGCCGCCGACCCATCCGAGTCCGTTGAGGTAGAACAGTATGCCCATCGTCTGGCTGAACCCCATCACCCTCGGCGCCAGCAGCAGGTGGATGGCCGCCGAGACGAGCGCCGCGAGGACGGCGACGTACGCGACCGGGTTCGACGGGAGGCGCAGCACCGACCGGGAGCCGCGCGTGACAGATTGTTGACTTGACATGGTTGGTATAATCGACGTGGAACCCGAAATAACTACGGGGGTGTTCGAAGTGACCGACGGTGTCACGCATCTGCCGAGGGAGACGCCGTTTCGGTGCCCGTACCGTACCGAGGTCCGGGCAGCTTGAACGTTCGTACGAATCGAACTGCACACGCATTTCGCCGGTTACTGTTGGCATCACTACTATTATTGCGACGTAGACTACACGTTTGTCATGAGGCGTTCGCCAGAAGAGCCACTCTGTCCGATTGCGGAAGCCTCGAAACGGAGTACGACGGCGACGGGACGACGTTGAGCGTCTATCGCTGTGGGCCGTGCAATCTGACCTTCGTCGGGCCGCGGTCGAGTTTGTAGCTGCTCTTTCAGTTCGAGTCCGACGCACACCGCTCGAACCAGGCGAGCGCAGTTCTAGTCAGACACACACAGTTCGTGTCGGATGGATGCAGCAACCGGAACCGACCGGAGCGGCCACCTGCCCGGCCGGTTCGTCGTCGGTCCTATCGTGTCGGGATATCTCATCCGGTTCGGGTTCGCCGTCCCGTTCGTCGTCGCGAAACTGGCCGCAGTCGGACTGGCGCTTGTATACACGCAGGTCGAGGAGACGGTCGGTCCCGGCGACGGCGAGGGGTCTTTCCCGATACCAGCGGACTGTGCGCCGCGCCACCGACCGGCGACCGGGCGACCCGTCGAATCTAGTGTGGGAACGCCGTCCGACGCGTTTGGGAAACGGCTCGGTACCGCCGTCGCAGGTAGCCGCGGTCCGTGGGGTCGCGGTCCGTAGAGTCTCGGTTGTATATTGTGCGACGACGTCTCGCGAGGGCACCCTGACGGAGTAACTCTTGTTAGTTTGTGACACGGTAGTAATTAACACTATGGTCGAGCCATCGAACACCGCCGACGGAACCCGCGTCGCGGCCGCCTCGGCGGACGGGGTGGGTGTGATTCTGGGAGCCGAGTACGGTTTCGTGAACGACAGGCTCGCCGAGATTCACGGGTACGACCGGACCAGCGCCCTCGTGGGTCGGGAGTGGGCTGACGTGTACGAACTGGTCGAGCAGGAGTATACAGCGTCGGAGATGTTAGAACGAGTGCGCGAGGCGGGCGACTGGGAGGGGACTGCCGTGGGGTGTACCCGAAACGGGTCTCGCATTCCGGTCGACCTGTCCATGCTTGCGACGGACGAGGGAATCGTCTGTGTCGTCCGAGAACACACCGCAGAATACGGCCCCGAATCCGAACGCCAGCGAATCGACGACGAGTACCGACAGCTGGTCGACACGGCACCCGTTCCCATCGGCGTGTTCACGGCCGGTCGTGGATTCGTCTACTGCAACCTGACTGCCGTCGAATTCCTGGGTGCAGACGACCGGGGAGACGTCGTCGGCTGTGACCCTGGTGCGTTCGTTCGCCGTGAGGACCGCGAGCGGCTCCGACGCCGAATCGACCGCGTCCTCGACGACCGCCGGGCGACGGAACCGGTCGCGTGTCGACTCCGCGGACTGGACGGCCGCGAACGCGTCGCCGAAATCGCAACCGTGCCCGTCGTGTACGAGGGAACGCCGGCCGCACTGGCAATCCTCAACGACGTGACCGAGTACCAACGTTCGCTGAAACACCTCCGGAAGGAACGACAGTTCGTCGAGAACGTGTTCGACGCGCTCGACGACGTCCTCTACGTCGTCGACGAGCGAGACCGTCTCGTGACGTGGAACGACCGGCTGAACGAGCGACTGGGCTACTCCGACGCGGAACTCGCGGCGATGCGTCCGTCGGAGTTCCTGTCCGAGGAGCGTCGCGTGTCCCTCGGCACGACGGAGACGAACGCGGTCGAGCAGTCAGAGCGAGCCCGCCACGTGGAACTCGTCACGAGTGACGGCGAGCGAATCCCCCACGAACTCCGCAGCGTGACCCACACCGACGCGGTCGGGGACCGGTACCGCGTCGCCGTCGCCCGCGACGTCACGGCGCGCGCCCAGCGCGAACAGGAACTCGAACGCTACAAGACTATCGTCGAAACCGTCGACGACGGGGTGTACGCGCTCGACGAGCGGCTCCAGTTCGACTTCGTCAACGACGCCCTCTGCGAGATGGTCGGACTGTCCCGCGAGACGCTCCTCGGCACGCCGGTTCTGGAGCTGTTTACCTACGAGGACGAGATGGCTCTCGCCCGGGAGGTTCGCGAGCGGGCCCTCGCGGGCGACACCAGCACGGGGACCATCGAAGGCACGTACGAGCGCGACGACGGCGAGACCATCTACACCGAGGCGCGGTTCCGACTCCACCCGGCCCCCGACGACGGGTTCGCGGGCTCGGTCGGAGTCGTCCGCGACGTCACTGACCGGCGGGAACGCGAACGACGTCTCGAACGCCAGCGCGACGAACTCGACACCCTGAACAGAATCAACGGGCTGCTGTTCGAGGTCGTGCGGGAGCTGTTCGAGTCGTCGTCGTTACA
>JBEPXT010000154.1:0-8200 GCA_041641795.1 Salinigranum sp. | reverse complement strand
GCGGGGTGTTGGACGTCGACCCGGCGAGTTCGACGGCTACGTCGACGCCGCCGCGATTGCCTGGTCCAGGTCGGCGACGATGTCGTCGGGCGACTCCAGGCCGACCGAGAGGCGGACCATGTCGGGCGTGACGCCCGCGGCGGCCTGTTCCTCCTCGGTGAGTTGCTGGTGCGTGGTGCTCGCGGGGTGGATGACCAGCGTCTTCGCGTCGCCGACGTTCGCGAGGAGGCTGGCGAGTTCGACGTTGTCGACCGTTCCTTTTGCGGCCTCGTACCCCGCCGCGAGACCGAACGTTATCATCCCGCCGTACCCGCCGTCGAGGTACTCGCTGGCGGTGTCGTGGGTCTCGTGGGACGCCAGGCCGGGGTAGTTGACCCAGGCCACCTGCGGGTGGTCCGCGAGGAACTCGGCGACCACCTGGGCGTTCTCGCAGTGCCGGCGCATCCGCATCGGGAGGCTCTCCAGTTTCTGGAGGGTGAGCCAGGCGTCGAACGGCGACTGCTGGTTCCCCAGGTCGCGCAGTCCCCGGGCGATGGCCGCGTACGTGAACGCCGCGTCGCCGAACCGGTCGGCGAAGTTGACCCCGTGGTAGGCGGGGTTGGACTGGCCGATTTCGGGGTACTTCTCCCCGTGGTCGGCCCACGGGAACGTTCCGCCGTCGACGACGACGCCGCCCACCGTCGTCCCGGAGCCGTGTATCCACTTCGTGGTCGACTCCCAGACGAGGTCCGCGCCGTGCTCGATGGGGCGACAGAGCGCCGGCGTCGCGAACGTGTTGTCGACGAACAGTGGTACGTCGTTCTCGTGAGCGATGTCGGCGACCCGCGCTATGTCGGGCGTGTCGAGCGCGGGATTGCCGATCGTCTCCAGGTGGACGTACGCGGTGTCCTCGTCGATGGCGTCGGCGTAGGCCTCGTAGTCGAGGGTGTCGACGAACTTCGTCGTCACGCCCCGCCGTTCGACCGTGTGGGTCAGGTAGGTGTAGGTCCCGCCGTACAGCGACGACGCGGTGACGACGTTGTCACCCACCTCGGCGAGGAGGAACGTCGTGAGGTCGAGGGCCGCCATGCCAGAGGCGGTGGCTGCCGCGCCGACGCCGCCTTCCAGGGACGCCAGGCGCTCCTGGAGGGTCGCTTTCGTCGGGTTCATCAGCCGCGAGTAGATGAACCCCGGTTCTTCGAGGGCGAACTGCGCCGCGGCGTCGTCCGAGTCCTCGAAGACGTACGACGTGGTCTGGTAGATGGGCGGCGCGCGCGAACCCGTGGCCGGGTCCGGTTCCTGGCCGGCGTGGAGACTGCGCGTGTCGAAACCGTACTCGGTGTCCTCGTCGGTCATGTGGTAGTGAATCACAGCACCCCGCGGGCGGTAAAAGTGCGCGACGGACGCAGTTCCTGCCGATAGCTACGACTCGGTGCCGTCACTACGGACGCGGGTGACGTCGAAAATGGGTGCCGGGACGCGCCGGTCCCGGCGAGTACGACCGACTGCTCAGGCGCTCGCCGGGTCCACCGGTTGTTCGGCGGCGCGTTCCTCCTCGCGCCTGGCGGCCCGCTCGTCCATCCGCGTCTCGATCTCCTCGAGGAGTTTGTTCCCCACGAACGAGTCGTAGGCGAGGTTGGCGAGAACGGCCGATAGCAATCCGTACACGATGCCCGCACGCACGCCGGTCCGGCGGTCGCGGAACAGCCACCCGACCACGAACGCCAGCAGGAAGCCGGCGGCGAAGTTGGCAGCAGTGTCCTGGAGTCTGTCGTCCATGGGAACGTGTATCGCCGGGGCGACATTAACACTGGCGACACGAGAGGGCATTGCCCCGAAGCCCTCCGCGGAGGGACGTTTCCGAACGCCGTGGCTCGGGTCGGCCGGTGGGATGGAAAGGGGTCGACCAGTTCGATGGGAGAAGGTCGACCGGTTCGAGGGGCGGGGCGAGCAGGCGGTCCCGGAAACGGTCGCCGTGACGGCGGGACCGCACGCGGGTGCCCTCGACACCCGTCCGGGCGAACGACCGCCCGCGACCCGTCACGGAGCGACGGTCAGGTCACGGGCGGTCTGGTCCCGTCTCCGTATATGAACCTGGGTTCCGGTGGGGAAAGAGAGGGGGCTGGCTCACCCCGAGAAGAGACTGTTGTGGACGGGCGCGTACTCGGCGGCGTCCTCGTCGCCCTCGGACCGCGTGTCGGTCACCGACCGCCCGTGGACGCCGTCGGCGAGGAAATCTGCCAGCGGGGGGCCGACCTTCTCCGGTTCGACCAGGAACGCGTCGTGGCCGTGGTCGGATTCGACGACGTGGTGGGCGACCGGCGCGCCGGCGTCGCGGAACGCCTCGGCCACGGACTCGCTCTGCTCGACGGTGAAGTGCCAGTCGCCGGTGAACGACATGACGAGAGCCTCGCCCTCGAACGCCGCCAGGGCGTCGGCGTCCGACTCGTACCCCTCAGAGAGGTCGTAGTCGTCCATCGCCCGCGTCAGGTAGAGGTACGAGTTGGCGTCGAAGCGCTCGACGAACGACTCGGCCTGGTAATCGAGGTACGACTCGACCTCCCGGTAGGGGAAGAAGTCCGCGGCGCGGTCGACGGGGTACGCGTCGCGGACGAAGTCCCGGCCGGCGGCGCGGCGGCCGAACTTCCGCTCCATCGAGTCCTTCGAGAGGTACATGACGTGGCCGATTTGCCGTGCGATGCCGAGACCGTGGTTCGGCGGGTCCCCGTCGTAGTAGTCGCCGCCGTTCCAGTTCGGGTCCGCGGTGATGGCGCGCCGGGCGATGCCGTCGAGAGCGAGACACTGCGGGTCGAGGCGGGCGGCCGCCGCGATGGGCACCACGCGGTGGACGTCGTCCGGGTAGGCGACGGCCCAGTCGAGGACGTTCATGCCCCCGACGCTGCCGCCGACGACGGCGTGAATCCGACCGACGCCGAGTTCGTCGAGGACGAGTCGCTGGACGCGCGTCCAGTCGCGGACCGTGACCGGCGGGAACGCTGTGCCGTACGGGTCACCGTCCGGTCCCTCGCTCGACGGCCCGGAGGTGCCGTAACACGACCCGGGGACGTTCACGCTCACGACGTAGTACTCGGTCGTGTCGATTGCCTTGCCGGGGCCGACGATGTCGTCCCACCAGGCGCGGGCCTGGCCCGCCGTTCCGCCGTCCCGGTGCCGGCCCGAGACGTGCTGGCTGCCGGTCAGCGCGTGACAGACCAGCACCGCGTTGTCGCCCGTGAACTCGCCGTACGTCTCGTATGCGGCCTGCAGGTTCTCGATGGACTCCCCGCACTCGAACTCGAACGGGCCGAGCGACACCGTCCCGTGCGAGACGTCGACGCTCACGCGGACACCTCCGAGAGCGCCCGGTCCAGGTCGGCAAGAACGTCCTCGGGCGACTCCAGACCGACCGAGAGGCGAATCATGTCCGGGCTGACGCCCGCCTCTCGCTGTTCGTCCGGCGTCAACTGGGCGTGGGTGGTACTCGCGGGGTGGATGACCAGCGTCTTCGCGTCGCCGATGTTAGCGAGGAAACTCGCCAGGTCGACCGCCTCGCAGAGGTCCCGGGCCGCGTCGTAGCCGCCCCCCGGACCGAACGTGACCATCCCGCCGTAGTCCGAGAGATATCGACCGGCGGCCTCGTGGGTGTCGTGGGACGCCAGGCCGGGGTATCGAACCCACGCGACCGCGGGGTGGTCCGCGAGGAACTCGGCGACCACCCGGGCGTTCTCGCAGTGGCGGTCCATCCGCAACGGGAGCGTCTCGAGCCCCTGTATCGTCTGCCAGGCGTCGAACGGCGACTGGCTGTTCCCGAGGCTCCGGACCGAGCGGTGACGGACCGCCTCGGTGAACGCTCGCTCGCCGAAGCGCTCCGTGAAGTCGACGTCGAACGCCGGGTTCTCCCCGGCGAGTTCGGGGTAGTCGGCGTCGGGATGGTCCCACGGGAACGTTCCGCCGTCGACGACGACACCGCCCACCGTCGTCCCGGAGCCGTGAATCCACTTCGTGGTCGACTCCCAGACGACGTCCGCGCCGTGTTCGAGGGGGCGACAGAGCGCCGGGGTCGCGAACGTGTTGTCGACCACCAGCGGAACGGCGTGGTCGTGGGCGACGTCGGCGAGGCGTTCGATGTCCGGGGTCACGAGCGAGGGGTTCGCCAGCGTCTCGACGTGGACGAAGGCGGTGTCGTCGTCGACGGCGTCGGCGTACCCCTCGACGTCGAGGGTGTCGACCAGGCGCGGGTCGACGCCGCGACGGGTGGCCATCTTCGAGAAGTAGGTGGCCGTGCCCCCGTACATGTCCGCCGAGACGACGACGTTGTCCCCGTTCCGGGCGAGGATACTCGTGGTAGCGTCCAGTGCGGCCAGTCCGGACGCGGTGGCGACGGCGCCGACGCCGCCTTCCAGGGACGCCAGGCGCTCTTCGAGGACGCGAGTCGTCGGGTTGGAGATGCGGGAGTAGACGTCGCCCGTGGCTTCGAGGGCGTAGAGGTCGGCCGCCCGGTCGGCGCTCTCGAAGACGTACGACGTGGTCTGGTAGATGGGCGGCGCGCGCGCACCCGTCGCCGGGTCCGGTTCCTGTCCGGCGTGGAGGCTCCGGGTGTGGAAGCCGCGAGTCATGTACGTGGCGCATATTACTCCACCATCTTATAACCCGCAGTTACGGCAACGTCTGCACGCCGGGCCGATTACGCGGAGACGTGCGAGGTCCGGCGGAGCGGCGGAACGGCCGAGCGACGGGCGCGCCGTCGTCTCAGGCCTGTAGCTGGTGGGCGTCGACCAGAGGGACGCGCATCACGGAGTCGATGGCCGTCACCCACGCGTCGAGTACCTCGGTCGCCACGGCGCCGGTTCGGGGGCCGACCAGGCGGGCGAGGGCTCGACCGACCGGACCGAGTCGCGGGTGGAGCGAGACCCGGAGGCCGAGGCGGGCGCCCCCGGAGTCGTCGGCGACGGTCCAGGTACACCGGACCGCCCACAGCAACCCCCTGGCGGGGAGCGTCGGTCGGTGGTCCACGCGCATCAGGAACTCGTCGGGGTACGGTCTGTGGCGAGCGACGTCGAGGACCGACCCCATCGTGCGAAAGCCGGGGAGCCAGACGAGTCCGTTTGGGTGGAGGCAGGCGGTGCGGCCGCGGCCGCCGTCCGCAGTAGCGAGGCCGGAGCGGGGGAGGGCAGCGGTGATTTCGGCGTACCGGTCCGGGTCGGCGAGCACCCCCCAGGCCACGTCCGTGGGAGCGTCGACGACCCGTTCCGCGCGGGATTGCATGCGGTCTACAGGGCTCGAAACGACCTAAATCTTGGTAGAGGGACCGGAAACGGGACAGGTCCGGGAAGTGACCGAATCTCGGGTTCGTCACCGGACGCGACGGTTGTCACGCCACGGGAACCCACGGAATACCTATTGTCCTGATACGTGTAGTATACAGTATGTTCGAGCGTGTCCTGTTACCGACCGACGGTTCGAAGGCGGCGATTCCGGCCCGCGAGCGCGCCTTCGAAATCGTCCAGATGGCAGAGGGCGAACTGCACATCCTGCACGTCGTCGAGCAACCGGCGCTCTCCGGCGGGAAGATAATCGCGCGCAAACTCGAGGAGAAAGGCGAGCGACTCCTCGACGGCGTCAGTCGCCGGGCCGAGCGACGCGGCATCGAGAACGTTCGGACGCACGTGGCGCGGGGACCGCCACACGAGGAGATTCTCAGGTACGCCCGCAACAACGACATCGACACCATCGTCATGGGAACGCACGGGCGGACCGGCGTCGAGCGGTACGTCCTCGGGAGCGTGACCGAACGAGTCGTCCGGATGGCGGACGTCCCCGTCATCACGGTTCCGAGCAAGAACGCCGATTGAACCGGCGAGCGAGTGAGACAGAGACGCCGCTGACGCTTGCTTGCGAGGTGCCGGACATAATGTCGGCGAACCTGCCGGAACACCGCGGCGGTCGCACTCAGACGGTGACCGCGGCGGCAGACGAGTCCCCTATTCGAGTCGCTCGCGGGCCGCGTCGAGGCCGGCCTCGACATCGACCGACGCCCCCGCCTCGGTCATCGCCTCGCCGACGGTCCTGACGCCCCGGAGAATCTGGTCTCCGGTCAGGTTCCCCATGTTGCTGACGCGGAAAATCGTCCCGCCGAGGTGTCCCTGTCCCCCCGAGATGCTGACGTTGCGCGCCGCCACGGCGTCGAAGAACGCGTCGTGCGACTCCTGGACTACCTCGGGTAACGAGACGGCGGTCACCGTGTTCGAGTAGGTCGTCGCCCCGCGGGGCGCGGGGAACAGGTCCAGTCCCATGCCGACGAACCCGTCCCGGAAGGCGGCGGCCTGCCGCCGGTGTCGCTCGATGCGGACGGGCATCGTCTCCTCTCGAATCTGCTCGACGGCGACTGCCAGCGCCCGAAACAGCGGAACCGCGCTCGTAAAGGGCGTCTGGTGCTGCTCGGCCTTCCGGAGGTGCCACGGGAGGTCCTCGTAGAACGGGGCGCGCTCGCCGTCGAGACGGTCCTCCACGCCCGGCGTGAGGTACATCGCGCTGGTCCCCGGCGGGGCGGCCAGTCCCTTCTGGGCGTCGGTGATGGCGACGTCGACGTTCCAGTCGTCGATGCGGAACTCGTCGCCGCCGATGCTGGTCACGCCGTCGACGACGAACGTCGCGTCGTGTTCGGCGGCCACCTCGCCGACGTCGGCGACCGGGTTCAGGAGCCCCGTGCTGGTCTCGTTGTGGACCATCGTCACCACGTCCGTCTCGTCCGAGACCACGTCCTCGACGACGTCGACCGGAATGGACTCCCCCCAGTCCACCGCGACGCGGGTGCAGGTCGCGTACCGGTCGGCGATGCGGGCGAACCGGCGCCCGAACTTGCCGTTGACGAGTGCGACGACGTCGCCGCCGTCGCCGACGAGGTTCGCGATTGCCGCCTCCATCGCCATGGTGGCCGTCCCGTTGAAGATGAGCGACGTGCCGCCCTCGGCGGTGGCGGTGCCGTCGAGCGACGACTGCGTGAACGCGTAGTCGAGTCCGTCCTGCGCCCGTTCGTAGACCGCTTCGAACTCTCCCGACCGGTGAGAGACCATGGGTTCGGCCATCGCCTCGAGGACCGCGTCGGTCACCGGTACCGGTCCGGGGTTGAGCAGGAGGAAGTCCTCTCGCATACCCGTCGTTCAGAGTGCGGACGAATAAGACGTGCGGAAGGGTGCAAACGTCGCCGCGCGCCGCGCGCAGCTACAGTCGTCCCGAGGTGAGGTCGCTGTCGTCCGCATCCCCGTCCAGCGGCGTGCCGTCCGGCCCGTCGGGAGGGAGTTCGTCGGGGGCCTCCGGGGGCAGTTCGTCGGGACCGGAGGCCGGCGCGTCGTCGGGGGCTTCGCGGGGCGCTCCGGCCGGTTCGCCGGACCCGGAAGCGTCCTCGCGGGCAGATCCGGGGTCGCTGGTCCGTTCGTCCCGGCGCGCCGCGTCGTCCACGTTCGCGTCGTCCACGTTCGCGTCGTCCTCGGTCACGTCGTCCAGTTCGACCCGTCCGTCGGCGTAGACGCGCACCAGGAGACCCTCATACCGGAACGAGACCCTGGCGTCGGTGAAGACCGTGCTCGTGTTCAGGAACAGCTTATCGAGGGCGTCGAGGTCGACAGCCTGGTAAATCGGCGGGAGTTCGGTCGCATCGACACCCAGTCGCGCCGATATCGCGTCGATGACGGCCCCGCTGAGCGCTGGCGGGTCGCTGGAGACGCCCCCCGGGAGAGTCATGCTTCGAGATAGGCCGAGAGATGGTAAATCAATATCGTCGAAATACGCCAAGATATCCACGAAAATTCGACACACACTATATATTCTTGAATAATATTCCGAAGTAATCATCGAGTGTGGTTCCCGGTCACTCCACCGGTCGGATGACGCGCTCCAGTGATTCTTTACCCGGCGCGCGTCCAGTTGGCGTCGATGAGCGAGAGCGAACGAGACGCGTCGAACCCCTACCTTCGAGACCCGCCGACGTCGTTTCCGCCCGTCGGGGAACTCGACCGGGAGGCGGCCGAGCGACAGGCCGAGCAACTCCGGGAAGCGATTCGTGAGCACGACTACCGGTACTACGTGGAGGCCGACCCCGTCATCTCCGACGGGACCTACGACCGGTTGTTCGGCCGGCTCGAGGAACTGGAGTCTGCGTTCGACCTGGACGCCGACGGGAGTCCGACCCAGCGAGTCGGCGGCGAACCCGTCGACGAACTGG
>JBEPXT010000153.1:0-8218 GCA_041641795.1 Salinigranum sp. | reverse complement strand
CGGACGACCTGCTGACAGTCGCCGGCGACCACATTGTCGGGGCGATGCGAGAGAACGGCGTCGACCGATTCGTCACACTGGTCGGGGCGGGCGTCCGGGAGGAGGGCGAACGCGTCTCCGTGCCGGGGACGGTGATGGGCACCATGTTGAAACTCTTCGCCGGAGCGGTCCTCGAAGACGCCAGGGAACACGTCCGGCGCGTCCGCGAGACGGATCTCCGGTGGACGGTCGTCCGCGCCCCCAGGTTGACCGACGGCGAGGGGACCGGAGCGTACCGCGCCGACGACGTCGACCTGGGATTCGAGTCGGTCGCCCGGGCGGACGTCGCGACGTTCCTGCTGGACTGCGTCGAACGCGACGAGTACGTCCGCGAGATGCCGAAGGTGGGGTCGGCGTGACCCCGGCATCGAGCGACCACCCGACCGTCCTCGTCACCGCGGCCACCGGGACGGTGGGCAGGCACGTCGTCCGGGAACTGGTCGACCGGGAGGTCGCGGTCCGGGCGGGGAGTCGGAATCCGGCGACCGCAGGGGAGGGTCTCGACGACGACGCCGTCGCGGTGGAGTTCGACTTCGAGCGACCGGAGACGTGGGGGCGCGCCCTCGAAGGCGTCGACGCGACGTTCCTGGTCCGCCCGCCGGGCGTCGACAGGACGTCCCTGACGGGGTTCGTGGACGCCGCCGCCCGCGTCGGCGTCGGTCGCGTCGTCTACCTCTCGACGCTCGGCGCCGAGAAGAACGTCCTGATTCCCCACCACCGCATCGAGCGCCACGTCGCGGCGTCGGGGATGGAGTACGCCTTCGTCCGGGCGTCGTTCTTCCTGCAGAACCTCCACGAGGTCCACGCCCGCGACATCGTCGAACGCGACGAGATTTTCCTCCCCGCGGGGAGTGGCGAGACGAGTTTCGTGGACGCGCGGGACGTCGGGGGCGCCGCGGCGGTGCTACTCGCCGGCGGCGGCGAGCCAGGCGCGGCCTACGACGTGACCGGCCCGGAAGCGCTCGGCTACGACGAGGTGGCGGCGGTGTTCAGCGACGTTCTCGGCCGGGAAATCACGTACGCGAACCCCTCCGTCCCGGAGTTCCTCGCCCGCGAACTGTCCCGGGGAACCCCGCCGGTGTTCGCCCTCCTGCAGGTCGGCATCTACACGACGGCGAGAGTGGGACTCGCCGGGCGCGTGAGCGACGACGGCGAGCGACTGCTCGGGCGACCGCTCCGCGGCGTTCGAGAGTACGTCGAAGATTACGCCGAGGAGTTTCAGTCCGGGAGCGCGGGTCGGCCGCCGGGGACGTGACTCCGCCGCCCAGGGTGACCGAGCGTACCGCGAGGTGGCCGCTGACCGTCGGCCGAGAGAGGGCGGGTCGCCGATGGCGGTCCGGTCAGTCCGAGGGGTCCGTGGGGCGCTCCACCGCCCGGAACTCGAAGCGAGCGCCCCCCTCGGCGCTCTCTGTAGCCTCGACGGTCCACCCGTGCGCGGCGGCTATCTCTCGCACGATGGCGAGGCCGAGACCCGTCCCGCCGGACCGGGTGGAGTACCCCCACTCGAACACCGACTGGCGGGCGGACTCGGGGATTCCCCGCCCGTCGTCTGCGACGAAGAACCCCGCCGGGGTCAGGCCGACGCGGACCGTCACCGCCGTCGCGGCCCCCGACTGACCGTCGTCCGACTCGGACAGACTCCCTCGCGCCCCGTGGTCGACTGCGTTCCGGAAGAGATTCTCGAAGAGATGCTGGAGGCGGTCGCGGTCCGCCCGGACCGCCCCGCTCTCGACGACGTCCAGCGACGCCCCGTCGGTCGGGACGGTGTTCCAGCTATCTTCGACCACCTCGCGCAGGTCGACCCGTTCCAGTTCGTCGACGGTCTGTCCCTGCCTGGCGAGGGTCAGCAGGCCGTCGATGAGCGTCTCGATGCGGTCGTGGGCGGTCTCCACCGTGTCGAGAAAGACGCGGGCGTCTGGGCACTCCTCCCGGGCGAACTCGAGGTGCCCCTGCGCGACGTTCAGCGGGTTCCGGAGGTCGTGCGAGACCATCGACGCGAACGCGTCCAGGCGCTCGTTCTGCCTGGCCAGTTCCCGTTCACGTTCCCTGCGCCCCGTGATGTCGGTGTAAATCGCGTACCCCTCGACGTTCTGTTCGCCCCGTTCGAGAGGAACGAGGTGGAGGATGAAATCGCGGACGCCGGTTTTCGTCCGTCGACGAACCTCCGCCCGGATGCTCTCCCCGGCCCGCAGCGACGCGTTGTACTCACTGGAGTTCTCCTCGCCGGACTCCGGGACGATGTACTCGTCGAGGTTCTGGCCGACCAGTTCCGCCGCCGAGAAGCCGAACGTCCGCTCGAACGCCGTGTTGACCTCCGTCACCACCGGGCGGTCCTCGACGTACTCGACGACCACCGCCGGGTCCGGGATGTTCTCGAACAGCGCGACGAACCGGTCGCGTTCGACCGCGATGCGCTCCTGGTCCCGCTTGCGGCGGGTGATGTCGCGCGTGACGCCGATGAGTCCGATGACGTCGCCGTCCTCGTCCACCCACGGCGCCTTCGAGGTGAGAAACCACCGGTCGACGGTCGGGTTGTACTCCTCGCGGTCGATAATCGGGTCGCCAGTCTCGATGACCGACAGGTCGTCCTGCTGGCTCGCGCGCGAGAACTCCTCGGAGGTCAGCCCCATCGCCACGAGGTCCCGGTCCGTCTTGCCGAGTATCCGGTCCGGGTCGCCGAACTCGCTCAGGAGGGCGCGGCTCACGTATCTGTGTCTCGTGTCGGTGTCCTTGACGTAGAGGTGAACCGGAACGTGCTCGAAGATGGTGTCGAGGAGGCTGCTCTTCCGGGAGAGTTCGAGTTCGCGTTGCTTTCGTTCGGTGATGTCCCGAATCGACGCGACCACGCCGTTCTGCTCGCCAGTCTCGTCTTCCAGCGGGTAGTACCGGATTTCGAGGTGGCGGTCGCCGCGTTCGGGGTGGGGGCGGGTCATCTCGTAGTGGACGAACGACCCGTCGAGCGCAGCCTCCAGGTACGGACGGCTGGACTCGAAGGTGTCTTCGCCCATCGTTTCGCGAAGCGATGTCCCCACGAGTTCGTCCGCGCCGAGGGAGTGGTACCGGCGGTAAGACTCGTTCGCAAAGAGGAACCGAAGGTCCTCGTCGGCGGCCGCGATGAGGTCCTCGGAGCTCTCGACGGCCTGCTTGTAGTGGTGGAGCCGACGCTGGAGGTCGGTCCGCTCGGAGACGTCCCGCGCGACGCCGACGACCGCCGGCGACCCCTGGTAGGAGATACGCCGGGCGCTGACCTCCACCGGAATCTCGCGGCCCTCGCTCGTCTCGTGAGCCGTCTCGAACGTCGACGCGCCGGTGGTTACCACTTCGTTCATCTGCGCTTCGATGTTCGGCACTTCGGCGGAGGCGTCGAGGTCGTGGAGCGACATCGACTCGAGTTCCGTCCGCGAGTACCCCGACATCTCGACGGCTCGCTCGTTCACCGCCTGGACGTTGCCGTCGAAGTCGTGGATGTACAGCGCGTCGTTGAGGCCGTCGAAGAGGTGCTGAATCGTGTCCCGGGCCTCGCGCAGTTCTCGCTCGCGCTCTTTCAACGGGCTGATGTCACGGGTGTAGACGACGACCCCGCCGACGTCCGGGTCCCCAAAGAGATTTCGACCGCGGTTCAGGACCGTCGCCCACGAACCGTCCACGCGTCGCAGTCTGAGTTCGGCCTCCACTAGCCCCCCGTCGTCGGCCAGGAGGTTCTCGAAAAAGCGCGTCGCCGCGTCGTGGTCCTCGGGGTGGACGTAGGCGAAGGCGTTCTCGCCGAGCAGCGCCGACGGGTCGTGGCCGAGGACGCTCTTCGAGGCGGGGGAGACGTACTGGAAATCGCCCTCGTCGTCGATGACGGCGATGATGTCAGTCGAGCGCTCGACGAGTTTCGAGTACCACCGGCGGGTACAGTCCGCGGCCGCGGTGGCCCGCCGTCGCTCGACGGCGTTCGAGATTCGATTTCGAAGGAGCGAGAAGTTCTCCGCCCGCCCGGACTTCTGGAGGTAGTCGGTTACGCCGGCCGAGATAGCGTCGCTAGCTATCTCTTCGGACCCCTTCCCGGTGAACAGGATGAACGGCAGGTCCGGGTACTCCTCGCGAACGGTCCGGAGAAATTCGAGTCCGTTCGTCCCCGGCATCTCGTAGTCGCTCACGACGCAGTCTATCGGTTCCTCGGTCAGCACGGTCAACCCCTCGTCGATATCCTCTGCCGCGTGGACGCGGAACCGCTCGTCCTCGCGGTGGAGGAACTCGGCGGTGAGTTCCGCGAACCCCACGTCGTCGTCGACGTGGAGCACGCCTATCGACCCCCCCTCGTCGAACTGTGGTGGCACTCCCCCTCCGACGCTATCCATACGTCTCGTTCGTGGGATGTAGTCAAATACGTCCCGTTCCGTCCGACGCAACCCTCCGAATGGCGAGTATGGGCAGTCTGCGTCCGAATTTCGTCCAGAAACGTCCCGGCGAAGATGCGTGAGCTGTCGCCGCCGCGCCTGATACGACCGCCGGCGCGCCGGATTCAGTTCCTCGAACCGGCAACGTAGGGGGGAGCCACAATGGATAGACGTGCGCCGCCCGTACGATTGTCTCCATGCGAGCGATGGTCATCACGGAGTTCGGTGGTACAGCGGTCTTCGAGCAACGAGAAGTCGAGGACCCGACCCCGGGCGCCTCCGACGTGCTGGTACGCGTCCACGCGTCCTCGGTGAACCCGGTCGACACGAAGATTCGGCAGGCAGGCGAGTGGGCCGGCGTCGAACCGCCCGAGGTCATCGGCTACGACGTGTCGGGCGTCGTCGAAGCCGTCGGCGACGAGGTCGAGGACTTCGAAGTCGGCGACGAGGTGTTCTACACGCCGGAAATCTTCGAGGGGCAGGGAAGCTACGCCGAGTACCACGTCGCCGACGAGTCAATCGTCGCCCGGAAGCCCGAGGGACTCTCCCACGAGGAGGCGGCGTCAATCCCGCTGGCCGGCGGCACGGCGTGGGACGCCGTCGTCAGCCGCGGCGAGGTCGAGGTCGGCGAGACGGTCCTGATTCACGGCGCGGGGGGCGTCGGGAGCCACGCGGTCCAGATTGCGGCGGCGGCGGGCGCGCGGGTCATCGCCGTCACCAGTCCCGAGACGGTCGAACAGACGGAAGCGCTCGGCGCGGACCGCGCTATCGACTACACCTCCGAGGATTTCGTCGACGTGATCGAAGAGGAGTACGACGAACCGGTCGACCTGGTGGTCGACACCGTCGGCGGCGAGGCCTGCTCCCGCAGCGCCGAGATAACGCGGCCCCACGGCCGGATGGTGAGCATCCTCTCGCCCGAGGGCGACTGGGACGTCGCCTACCCGAAGAACCACACCATCAACCTGCTGTTCCTGGAGCGCGAGCGCTACAAACTCGACGGCCTCCGGAAACTCGTCGAGCGGGGGCAGCTCGAACCCGTCATCGACTCGGTGCGGCCGCTCGAAGACGTCGCCGAGGTCCACGAGATGGTCGAGTCCGGCGGCCTCACGGGCAAGGTCGTCCTGGACGTGGCCGGCGAGTGAGCCGGTAGTCCGACTCCGGCGCGTCGTCGCGAACCGCTTCGCGGCCAGTTACGTCTCGGCGGCCACCCGGTCGAAATCGTACTCGACGCCGGTCAACTCCGCCGAGGCGTCCCACAGGCGACGGGCCAGCGCGGGGTCTCTCGACCGCTCGCTCGACTCGGTGACGGTCGGGGACCCCCGCATCCCGCCGAACGACCGGGGACCGACGAAGTCGCCGCCCGAGACGGACGGGTCCGTCGCGGCGTACAGAATCGGGAGCGCGCCCATCTCGGCGTCCTGGGCCAGCAGTCGGTTCAGGAGCGCCGATACGGCCAGGCGGACGGGCGACTCGCGCATCTGCGGGCCGCGCAACTGGAGGTTCGTGGCGGCGTACCCCGGGTGCGCGGCGACGCTCGTCACCGGCAGTCCGGCGTCGTCGACCCGTCGCTGCAGTTCGTACGCGAACAGCAGGTTGGCGAGTTTGCTCTGCCCGTAGGCCTCCCAGGGACCGTACGACCGCTGGTGGTGAACGTCCTCGAAGTCGATAGCGCCGCGCCGGTGGGCCAGACTGCTCACGGTCACGACCCGCGAGTCGCCCGGGGCGTCGGCGAGGCGGTCCAGGAGGTGACCCGTGAGCGCGAAGTGCCCGAGGTGGTTCACCCCGAACTGCATCTCGAAGCCGTCCTCGGTCGTCCGCCGCGGGATGGCCATCACCCCGGCGTTGTTACAGAGCACGTCGACGGAGTCGAAGTCGGCGCGAATCCGGTCTGCGAACCGGCGGACCGACGAGAGGGCGGCCAGGTCGAGGGTCCGCACCTCCAGGGACGCGTCCGGGAGTTCCCGGGCCAGTTCCTGTTTCGCCAGCGTCCCCCGGGTCCTGCTCCGGCAGGCCATGACCACGTGCGCACCCCGGCGTGCGAACCCCCTGGTCGCCTCGAACCCGAGGCCGCTGTTGGCCCCCGTGACGACGACAGTCCGGCCGGAGAGGTCCGGCATCTGTTCGACCGTCCACGTCTCGCTGCGAATCATACCGAGACGTATCGTCTCGGAGACGTATGCCGTTGTCGTCGGGCCGTACGCCGGGTGGACGGTCCGCCATGCGGGGGGAGCGAACTCGTCTACTCGGCGGCCGACGGCGTCGGTGTCGCCGGGTGTTCTGCCCCGGTCACCGCGCCGGTTCAGGCGCCCGTTCGGGCCAGGTACTCCCGGCCGCAGTCGCTCAGCGAACACCCCGACCAGTCCGAGCGCTGGACGAAACCGCGCCGGCGGAGTTCTCCCAGGCGGTCGTACACCGCCCCCAGGTCGTACTCGAGTTCGAACGCCACGATGCCCGGCGACGCCACGTCGTTCGTTTCGACGACCGAGAGAATCTCCCAGTCGATGGGTTCGAGAGTCTCCGATTCGCTGATTGCTCGACGGCACGAGTTCATGTTGTGGGAAATTTATGCAATACTACCACATCAATGTACCGGTGGTGTCGAAGGCGAGAGGGAGTCTGGTTCGGCCACCTCTCGCGCCGTGAGCGAATATTTCCGCGTTTCACGGCGCGAGAGTAGCAAAGCCATCTCGTCGACCGTCGTGAAAACCGACATTGTTGTGTGAATTGGGAGCAATATCGTTCCGCAGAGAAAACCTGCTGGGACAGAGTGTCAGGGGCCGGCGCGGCCGTGTGGGCGAGAAACCGGCGCGGCCGTGTGGGCGAGAAACCGGCGTCGGGTCACGGTTACCACAAGCGCTATTGCCCGAGGTGGGGACAGTTCAGGCCACGAGCGGTCACCGCCGGTCGGCGGCGCATGGAACCGCACCTTCGTGACAGCATGAGCGCGAACATCTCAAACCCCACGGACCTGCGCGAACAGATACCGGCCCTGGACCGCGTGGTCTACTTCAACACCGGCGCCAGCGGACCGAGCACGCGCCGGGTGGTCGCGGCGACCCGCGAGTGCCAGGCCGCCCACGCCTTCGAGTCGCCCGCGGGCGAGGGCATGTACCAGTTCGCCTTCGACGTGTTCGACGACACCCGCGAACGAGTGGCCGCCTTCCTCGGGACGGACCCGGGCCGCGTCGCACTGACCCAGAGCACCACCGACGGCATCAACCGCGTCGCCACGGCCGTCGACTGGGAACCGGGGGACACCGTCGTGACGACGGCGGTCGAACACCACTCGGGGATACTCCCCTGGAAGCGACTCTCGGACACGCGCGACATCAACGTCAGGACGGTTCCCTGCGACGGGCGGGGTCGACTCGACATGGACGCGATGGCCTCGGCCGTCGAGGAGGCCAAACTGGTGTTGCTCTCGGCGGTCGACTGGGGGTACGGCCGGCGGGTCCCGGTCGAGGACGTCGTCGAGATGGCCCACGACGCCGGCGCCCGCGTCCTGGTCGACGCGGTCCAGGCCGTCGGTCAGCGACCGGTCGACGTGACCGAGTGGGGCGCCGACTTCGTCGCCGCCGCGGGTCACAAGTGGCTCCTGGGTCCCTGGGGCGCGGGGTTCCTCTACGTCAGGGAGGGGGCCGAGTCGTGGCTCCAACCGGAGCGCATCGGCTACCGCGGCGTCGAGGACCCCTCGGCCGAGGGGTACGAGTACAGCGCCGGCGCGAGGCGGTTCGAGGTGGCCACCGTGAACCCGGCGCCGTACGCGGGCCTCCACGCCGCGATAGACGACGTCG
>JBEPXT010000152.1:0-8283 GCA_041641795.1 Salinigranum sp. | reverse complement strand
CCGGAGCGACAGGCCGGGGAGGCGTCCGAGTCGTCGGCTGAGACCGAACGGCGATTCATGACCGACGAGGAGCAGGTACTGAAGCACCTCCAGGAGAACGGCGGGAAGCTTCCGCAGAAAGAGCTCACGGAGCGGACCGACTGGTCGAAGTCCAAGGTGAGCCGCCTGCTGTCGAGAATGGAGGACTCGGGGGATATCGAAAAAATCTGCGTCGGCAGAGAGAACCTCGTCGCACTCGACGACGCGGTCCCAGACGGTGCGAAGTCTGCTCTCGACACCGACGAGTAGCGCACCGTCTCGGCGAGGCTTTCGGCCCGAACGTCGCCGACGCTCCGCCGTCGAGGCCGAGACGACGCGAGCCCCGCCGGGCGCCACGAGCAAGCGGTCGTGCCCCGGCCGACGGTGCTGACTGGCGCGGGGCGTTGGTACGGACCGCTCCGAACGACGACTCGAATCTGTGTGGCACGCGCTGTGCGACGCGTCAGTCGCGTCTCACCGACGAGTGGTCCTGCCGGTCACGTAGTTCTGGACCGTCTCGGAGACCGGACACGACGGCGTGGGACGCTTCAAGAGAAGTTCGCTACCGCTCGGTGAGAGTCGTGTGGAAAGGAAGGAAGGGGAGGCGGCCCGCGGGACGGGGCGGGGCGCCACCGTAGATCGGCACGAAGTAGCGAAGATACCAGGTCCGATAGGTCCGGCACCGTGGGCTCGCTACTAGGGTGGGGGCTGGCCGTACCACCAGCGGACGACTCTGGGGTCAAGAGTCGTCTCCGGTGGTACATTCAGGCGTAGGCGCGTTCCCCTCATTATTATCGGGGTGGTAATCGAGCCGAGACGGCGGTTTATTCACCTCGATATCGACTGAAACAGTTCGCAACCGACTCTAACAATTGTTTAGGACAACGTTACGTATTGAAACAACGTTCAGTGTATATACGCACCGGCGTAGTCTGTGGCTACTGGAATGTCCCTGAACGACCTGACCGGATTCCAGCGAGACCTGCTGTTCGTCGTCGCCGGGGAATCCGGCGCGAACGGCAAGGAGATAAAGCACACGCTCGAAGAAACACAGGATCGGCACCTGCTCGCGGGACGCGTCTACTCGAACCTCGACGACCTGACCCAGGAGGGGCTCGTCGAGAAGGGCGAGATAGACGGCCGAACGAACTGCTACGAGATTACCGAGAACGGCCTCGACCGAATCGAAGACCGATACCAATGGCAGACAGAGTTCGTCCCCGTCGACGGCGTCGGCGGCGTCACTGGCGACTGACGGCACCCAGTATCCGCTGACGCGCTACCTTTTGAGTGTCCTACCTCGAAGAGGTGCTGGCCCGCGTCCCCGACGAAAGTACTGTCCCGAGTCCCCGTCAGAAATGCTGCCCCGAGTCCCCGGCAGGGGTGCTGTCTCACGTCTCAGAAGGGCGGGCTGTCTCACGTCCCCCGACGACACCCCTGCCGAGAGCTCTCGTCTTCCCCGCGGCGAACACACCAATGCTGTCGAGCCCGTCCGCGCGTCTATGGACGCGCCGACGCTCTTCCATCTCCACTTCAACACGCCGAACGTCGAACAGGCGGGCGACACCCTCGGTCGTCTCGGCCTCGAACTCCAGCGGCGGTTCGGAACCGTCAGCGGCGACGGCGTCGCTCTCGCGCCCGCCGAGAGCACTCCCGAGGGATTCCGGTTCAGACTCCAGACGCACCAGGTCGGCGCCGTGAGCGTCACCCTCGCCCCCGGCCGGAGACCGCGCTTCGACCACCTGGGACTGATTTCCGACGGGGTCGAGGCGGTTCTCGAGCGGGCGGCGGCACGAGACGGGCCGGTCCGCCGGAGCGAGCGACGAACGTTCGTCACGACGCCGTGGGGGTTCCGGGTCGAACTCCACCCACCAGGCGCGCCCGTAGTGGCCGCTCTCGGGCCGCGCGACGAGGCGCGCCTCGGGGACGTCGCGCTCCGAGTACGGGACGTGCAGTCGGTTCGACGCGAGTTCGGTCGCGTGGTCGGCGACGTCCCCGGCCTTCGAATCGAACCGGGCGACGGGCCCTGGGTCGACTCCTTCGAAGTCGTCACCCCCGGCGGGACGGAGACGGTGGACGCGGCTGCGCTTCTCGACTGCCGAGAACGGTCCGGGTAGTAGCGGGCGAAGGAGCGTCCGAGACTACCGTCGGCCGAAACCCGGGGTGACGTGCGGGACGGGCGCGCGACCTGACAGTGCGGGCCGCGTGCTCGACAGTGCGGACGTGTAATCCGATAGTCCGTGTGCGACGATTCGCTTCGAGCGACTGGCGTTAGCCGTCGTCTCTGCCGGCGTGCCGCGCCGCGAGCACGGCACTTCCGTACCCGAGAACCGACCCCGCCAGGACGTCCGTGAGCCAGTGGATGCCGAGGTACATCGTCGCGAGAATGACGCTCGCGGCCAGGCCGATGGCCAGAACCGTCCACGCGGGGTACTGGTCGCGCGTCCACCAGGCGAAGGTGGCCACAGTCGTCGACAGCGACGTGTGCAGCGACGGGAAGACGTTCGTGTTGACGTTCACCTCGCTGGTGAGAATCTGCGTCTGCGGGAACGTCCCGTACAGCAGTGGGTCGACTGCCCCCGGCAGGAGGTTCCGCGGCCCGTAGGCGATGAACACGAGATAGCACACCAGGCCGATGGTGTAGTTGAGGACGTAAGCGATGCTCAGGCTCTTCAGCGGGCGAAGGTTCGGGAGCGCGAGGTAGGCGACGAACGGGAAGATCAGCAGAAACACGTACCCGACGAGGTAGACGGCGGAGAAGTAGCCCGTGAGGGCCGGCGTCGCCAGCGACTGCAGGTGTGCGACGGCCGTCCCTTCGAGGCGGTATATCAGACCGGTGACGTTCACGCCGACCAGCCACGAGAGTTCGGGGATGATGTCCCGGGCGTACTTGTTGACCAGGAGCGCTCCGAGGAGCACACCGAGGGCGGGCGCCGCCTCTCGAAGCCGGGGGCGGAGGGTCCGTAGGGTGGTTCGGAGGCGCTCGCGGCCGATGATGCCCCACGTGGCGGGTATCATGATGGCGACGACGCCGGTGAGAACGACGCCGAGCACCTGAAGCAGCGGTCCGAGCGATACGACGAGCGGAGTCATCCTGTCACCAGCCTCCCGTCGGCCGTGTACTGGTAGCCCGCTTCGCTGAACGCGTTACGGGCCTTCGATTTGTCGAGTCGGCCGTTCGTTCCGGCGAACGGAACCGACGGGTCACTGTCGGTCCACCTGAGCGAAGGGGCGAGCCAGTCGGTTCCGGCGAGCGGACTCGCGGCGGGGCGTGCGTACCCGTCGAAGACTGATCGGACCAGATGGTCCTCGTCCAGCAGTCGGGCGATTGCCCGACGGAAGCGGGGACTGCCGAGCGGGGAGCGTCGGTGATTGTACCCCACGTGGTAGAACGAGCGGCTTCGCGTGGCCTGCAGGTTGAGCGACTTCGACCGCCCGATGGTGGGCACGTCCTCGGGGGCGACGCTGGTCGCCGTCGCGTCGGCGTCGCCCCGCTGGAGCAGCGTCACGGCCGCCGCGGAGGACGGCACGGAGAGGAATTCGAGGCGGTCGAACTCCTGTGGGCTCGTGTAGCGCTCCGGGAGGCTCGTGAGCGTCTCGGTCGTCAGGAAGTGGTCGTCGAACGGTTCGAGCACGACGGATTTCTTGTACGTCACCGAGCGCACCTCGAAGGGGCCGCTCCCGACCGGGCTGGTGTTCGACGTGCCGATGGCCTGGGTGACCTTGCTCCCCGTGTCGATGCCGGCGATGGTCACGGGGTCGGTTCGGTCCGCCCAGATGTGAGCCGGGAGCACCGGAATCTGGAACGCGCGAGCCGCGACGTCGGGCGCGACGTCCCGGAACTCCATCCGAACCGTCTCCGAGTCGACCTCTTCGACGTCGGTGACGAGCGAGAACCGGTCTCGGAAGTTCGGTGACGGAACCGGCGGGGAGAGCGACCCCAGCGAGGTGTCTCGCATGAATCGATACGTGAACGCGACGTCGTCGGCCGTGATAGGGACGCCGTCGTGCCAGCGACTGCCCTCGCGCAGACGGACGTGTGCGACCGGCGTGTCGTCCTCGCCAGTCCACTCCCAGTCCTCGGCGAGCCACGGCCGGACACGCCCGTCGATGCGGCGTCCGAGCCGGTCGTAGACGAGTGCCGTGACGAACCCCCGGGTCCGAAATTCGACGTTGAGCGGGTTCAGGTTCTCCGTCACACGAGCGTCGGTTGTAGTCGCCCTGAACACACGTCCGCCGGCGGCCCCGGGGGTGGTAGTCGCGTTCGTCGCGTCGGAGTCGGTCGCCGGGTTCGACGCCTCCGTGGTGGCCGTTCCGCCCGCATCGCTACCCGCCGTCGACGACGGCGTCGACGTCCGGTCGGCGATGGCCGTCTCGTTGGCCGTCGTCCCGGATACGGAGTCGTCCAGGTCGACAGAGAAGTATCCCCGCGGGTGCCGCAGGCCGTCGGTTCCCCAGTCGGTGATGCGCGGGTCGCGGTAGGCGCGAATCTGGTCGGGGAAGGCCAGTACCGAGAACGGCTGTTCCCGGGCGATGAGCGTCTGGACGTCGTTCACCGTCGCCCGGCGCTGTCGCCCGGACTGTCGGCGCTGTTTCTCGAGTTTCTCGTCCATCGCCAGGTTCGCGTATCCGAACGGGTTCGTCCAGCCGGGGGCGGGTGCGAACCGGGAGTGCAACAGCCCCCGGAGGAAATCGGGGTCTCGCCGCGCGGGGAACTGCCCGACGTACATGTCGAATTCGTGGTTCAGGAGGACGTCACGCCACAGTTCCTCCCGGGCAAGCGGGACGACCCTCGCGTTGACGCCGACCTGCTGGAGTCGAGAGGCCAGCGTTCGCGCGATGCGGGTCGCGTTCTCGTCTGCGTCGGCCGGGAGCGTCTTGATTGTGAGCGTGATGACGTCGTGAGACGACTGCCCGATGACTGACTCGACTCGCTCGAGGCACCCGCCGGAGAGGCCCGCCGCGCCGAGCGCTGCGAGTAGCTGGCGTCGGCGAACGCTTCGTTGGTCGTCCCGGGGGGCCCCCAGTAGTTGCTCGTCAGTCATCGGAGATGCAGCCTCCTGGCTGGCTATGTATCGTCACTGACGCACCCGGTATACCTTATTACGAACCTGCTAAGCGGGGAATCCGAGTCGAACGACGGGCGTTAGATGCCGACGAACAGGGGGTAGACGAGGCCGAGGAACCACACCACTGCGCCGCTGAGGAACGCCCAGTCGCGGCGGTACGACGAGTCGGAGCGGGTTCCCGCGGCCGCGAGGGCGGCCAGCCCCACGGCGAGCACCAGTCGGTGCAGCGCGACGGAGACGGGGATGACGTGGATACCCAGGACGACGTAGTCGAAGAGCATTCCGACGACGAATCCGCTCGCGGCGGCCCCGGCGACGGCGTACTCGTTCTTTCCGCGCGGTATCCAGACTGCCAGCAGCGGGGGCACGAACGCCATAAGCGGGTACCCGATAGCGACGATTATCTTCGGATGGATGCCCGGGTACGTCGTCTCGATGCTCACTGACGCCACCCTGACCGCGGCCGGCAGGAGTGTGAGTGCGGAGAACAGCACGACGGGACGGATCGGAGCGTCGTCGAACTGGAGCCCGAAGCCCTCGAAGACTCTACCGAACCCGGTTCCGACGCCCAGCAACGGGACCAGCGCCACGATGCCGAGGAGAACCGCCGGAACGAGTCTGCGGTCGGGCCATCGGGGCGTGACGGCCTCGTCGCTGTCGGCCCCGGGTCCGTCGTCCGTCGGCGTCTGAACCTCCGTCTCCGAGGTAGTGCTCGTCCCGTCGGTCCGAGACACGCCGGACGGCTGTTCCAGTTCGACGATGGTCACCCAGCCGTCCTCGTCGAGGAGTCCGCCGTTGGCGAACCACTCGCGGGAGATGTCACTCGTCGCCCGACGGCCGCGGAACTCCGACTCTGTCTCGTACTGCGCCTTCGAGAGAGAGGTGACAGTGTGGCGGAGTCGGTACCAGTCCCAGTACTCGTTGTGGACCTGAACCGCCGTCCACGTTCGCCGCCCGATGGGGTACAGGCGAGCGTGCTTTCGCGCCCCGAGGTACGTCCCGTCGTGGAGCTGAGCCGCCTCGATGGTCCACCGCCGACCGGTCACGTAGTTGTACCGCATTGCCCCGTGGGTATCGTCCCAGGGAATGGCGGCACTCTCGCCCGGCGCGGTTCCGTTTCCGTCCTGCCAGCTGCTGCCGTCCGCGCGCATCACCGACCGGACCTCCGAGGGAGACCCCTTGACGACGACGTTGATGGGAAGCGTGAGCGTATCGAAATCTCGCTGACGGCTCGTGTACGGCCACACGGCGGGCTTCTGGTCCGGGTGACCGACGACGACGTGCGTGTTCTCCGAATCGAGGACGACGAACTTCACGTCCTCGGGGCTCTTCCCCGGCGGTTCGGGCGAGCTGTGGACGGTGGGTTCGACGACGAATGCCCCGATGGGAACGAGGAGGAGCACGACGGCGAGAACAACCGACCATCGGGACGCCATGACACAGTTCAGCGCTTCGCGAGTGTTAATTATTCGGTTCGTAACAGGCGTTCGACAGAGATGGACTTGCGGATTCTCCCGAAATACGAGTTTCCGGCGGTAGCGTCGCTTAGCATCCAGATAATAAACCCCGACCGTGGTCAATCGAGAGTGAATGACTGCACGGTGGGTCGGACGACTGGTCGTCGCCATTGTCGTGCTCGGGAGTCTGGCGACTCTCGGGTACTCGTACACGACAGCGACGGCCAGCGCTGGCAACGCGGCTGGAGGACTCGCGACCGTCGATGGTACAACCAACACGTCTGTCGCACCCGCACGCGACAATATCACTGTCATCGCGACGGACTCGAACTCCTGGCTCGGCCAGGAGAGCGACGGGCCACGCGGGAAAGCGGAGCTGATCGCGCTCGGTCCAGAGGGTCGAGTGATATACTACAACGATTCGCACACCAGGTACTGGGACGTCGACCCGGTGAAGGGGACCGACGCCACGGTCGAATACGTCTACGCCGACCACCTGAACGCGTCGGAGTGTGGCGGCGAGTCGGTGTGTACCCGGAACGGGGTCGAACGGGTCAACCTGACGACCGGCGAGGTGACCGACGTGTTCAGTCGGCAGACGCCCGGCAAGCACTCGACCAGGTGGCACGACGTCGACCGTGTCAGCGAGAGCGAACTCGTCGTGGCGGACATCGCCAACGACCGGGTGTTCCGGTACAACACCTCGACGGACACCGTCGAGTGGGCGTGGAACGCGCAGGCCGATTACTCGCCCGCGGAGAGCGGCGGACCGTATCCGAGCGACTGGACGCACCTCAACGACGTTGAGGTTCTCGAGGACGGCCGCATCATGGTGAGCCTCCGCAACCACGACCAGGTCGTGTTCCTCGACCCGGAGACGGGCCTGCAGGAGAACCAGACGCTGGGTGCGGACGACAAACACGAGATACTCTACGAGCAACACAATCCGGACTACATCCCGAAGGAACAGGGCGGTCCGGCCGTCCTGGTGGCCGACTCCGAGCAGAACCGCATCGTGGAGTACCAGCGGTCCGGCGACCACTGGGAGCGGACCTGGGAGTGGCGCGACGACCAGGCGCAGTGGCCCCGCGACGCGGACCGCCTCCCGAACGGTCACACGCTGGTGACTGACTCGAACGGGAACCGCGTCATCGAACTCGACGAGAACGGCGACGTCGTCTGGTCGGTTGACGTCGCATTCCCGTACGAGTCGGAGCGGCTCGGCACCGGCGACGAGAGCGCCGGCGGCCCCGCGGCGTCACAGCTTCCGATCGGCAACCAGTCCGACGTCGGCCAGGAGACGCCGGCGAACGAGTCCGGCGGGACCCAGCCTGCCGCGGGCGACGGTGGCGGCGACAGCGGCGAGGGTGATTCGGGCGGCAACGCCCTGCTCGACACCGGACGGCTCGAGAACTCGATCGCGTACGTGCTTCCGGTGTGGATGTCGATGACCGACCTCGCCGTCCTCGTCGTCGGCGTGGTAGTCCTCGTCGTGTGGGTCGGCGTCGAACTGTTCATGGCGCCGTGGTCGCTCCGCGTCAACCGGCCGATATCGATCACGCGAGAAGGTGAATGAGATGCCAGAACCTGATGATTCCCCCGGCGCGACTGACAGTACCGACAGGAGGGTGACTGACAGAGACGAATCCGACGTTCCCTCGGACGGGGACGTTCCGGCAGGGCCCGCCTCGGAGGTGATGGCGCCCGACGGTGGAACGACCGACGGACACCACGGTCGG
>JBEPXT010000151.1:0-8336 GCA_041641795.1 Salinigranum sp. | reverse complement strand
CCGAGCTCCGGGTCGATGGTCGGGATGCCCTCGTCCGGCCCGGCGCGCGCGAGCTGCCCGTCCGGCCCCTTCTGGTCGAGGACGTAGCCGCAGCCGAACGTCTTGGCCAGTTCCAGACACTCGTCGTGGTGGCGGTGGCGCCGCCCGCACCTGACGCGGACCTCGTCTATCATGCGACTCGTCGACCCCTGGTGGAGGTCGAGTATCAGGTCGGCCCGCTTGGCGGCGTCGAACGTCGCGGCCGCGATTCGCTCGGAGGACGTTCCGTTCTCGTCGCCCGGGTACGCCCGGTTCATCTTCGTGTCGTCTATCGGGTTCCGGTGTTCGGCGACCTGGAAGGCGTGGTAGTTGACGATGCCGACGACGAGAACCGACCCCTCCAGGTCCGCCGGGTCGATTTCCGGGACTGCGCGCCGCACCACGCCCACACCGTTCAGCTCGTCGCCGTCGCTGGCTGCCTGCACGTAGAGTGTCTTGCCCGCCCGCGCCCCGTTGATAACCGCGACGGGGAGGCCGACGGGACTCCCGTCGCGGCTCTCGCCGACGCGAAGGCGTCCCGTGTCCACGTCGCCCGGGGCCGCACTCGCGCTACCGAGCGTAATCATTACCCGACAGTCGGGCGGACTACCCTTTAGGGGTTCGGTACGTCACGGCCAGGTACGGAGTTCTCACGTGGTCACCTGACGGCTCTGTTCGAGAGCGCTCGGCTCCGTCTGCGTCGAAGGGTGAGACTCCGTTTCGCTCATCGCTCGGGCGGGTGTTCGCCCTGGATGGCGACTCCTCGTCCTCTCGGTCGCCTGCGACGACCCTCGTCGGCCTCTGGGGACGGGGTACTTTCTCGCGTTCGGCCGCGGGTTCGAGGCGTACCCCTGAGCTACCTGGGTGGGAGGTGACTTCGCGGTACGGCGGCCCCGCCGACGGGCAGCTCGACCTACTGACTTTTTTATGAGATGCTCGCAAATCGGGAACCGATGTCCCCTCATCGAGGGTCACCATGAGTCACTCGGGAGAGCGGTCACCGCACGCGAGTCTCGGACTGCTCGACGCGACGATGGTCGGTATCGGGGCGATGATCGGCGCCGGCATCTTCGTTCTCACCGGTCTCGCCACCGAGACCGCGGGTCCCGCGGCCATCGTCGCCTTCGCGCTGAACGGCGGGGTGACGACGTTCACTGCGCTCTCGTACGCCGAACTGGCGAGTGCGATTCCGCGAAACGGGGGCGGATACGCCTACGTCCGCGAGGCGTTCCCGGCCTCCGTCTCGTTCGTGATGGGGTGGACCCGGTGGTTCACGTACATGATTGCGGGGGCGCTGTACGCCCTCGGGTTCTCGTCGAACTTCGTCGAGTTCCTCGAACTGTACGGGATTCACCTGCCGGGTCCGCCGGTGGTCTACGCGCTGGGCGCCGTCGCGGGCTTCGTGCTGCTGAACGCCGTCTCGACCGAAGCCAGCGGCGGGGCCGAGACGGCCATCACGCTCATCAAAATCGCCATTTTGGGCGTGTTCATCGCCTTCGGGCTCTCGGTGGCGGACGTCGGTGAGTTCCGGCCCCTGTTCCTGGCCGACGGGCCGATTACCCTCCTGCCGGCGATGGGGCTGACGTTCATCGCGTTCCAGGGGTACGACCTCATCGCGACGGTGACCGAAGAGGTCGAGAACCCGCGCAAGAACATCCCGCGGGCCATCCTGCTGTCGGTCCTGGTGACGGTGGTCATCTACCTGCTGGTCGTGTTCATCGCCATCGGGACCCTCGGGGCCGAGGCGATGGCCGGCGCCGGCGAGACGGCCATCGCGCAGGCGGCAGAAGGATTCATGCCGAGCTTCCCGCTCATCGGGACGGGTGCGGCTCTCATTGCGTTCGGGGCGGTGTTCTCGACGCTCTCGGCGCTGAACGCGGTGGTCATCGGGTCGAGTCGCGTCGCGTTCGCGATGGGCCGCGAGCGCCAGTTGCCGGTCGTGCTCGGGCGCCTCCACCACCGGTTCGGGACGCCGTTCCTGGCCATCATGGCGAGCGCGGTGGTGATGCTGATATCGGTGGTGGTCGTCCCCATCCGGGTCGTCGGCAACCTCGCCAGCCTGTTCTCGCTGCTGGGATTCGTCGTCGTCAACCTGGCGGTCATCCAGATTCGCCGCCAGCAACCCGACCTGGAGCGGCCCTTCGAGATACCGTACTACCCGGTCCCGCCGATCCTCGGAATCGTCCTCAACCTGCTGCTCGGGCTGTTCATCAGCCCACAGACCTGGATACTGGCCATCGGGTGGCTGGTCGTCGGGGGCGGGGTGTACTACCTGCTCTCGCAGCGCGAATCCGAGCCGACGCGCGCCGAACCGGAGATAGCCGAACCGGAAGTGACCATCTCCGCGGACGAGGACTGACACCGGAGTTCACACCATGACACAGGACCTGCGCATCATCGTTGCCGGCGGCGGGAAGGTCGGCCTCCGCACGGCCCGACTGCTCAACGACCGCGGCCACAACGTCGTGCTCATCGAGGAGGAACAGAACCGGACGACCGAACTCAGCGACGAGTACGTCGCCAGCATCATCCGCGGCGACGCCTCTCGACCCTCGGTACTCCGCCAGGCACAGCCCGAGCGAAGCGACGTCGTGGCGGCCCTCACCAACAACGAGGCCGCCAACTTCGCCATCTGCACGGCGGCCCAGCGGATGGCCGAGATTCGGACCGTGATGCGGACCACCGAGGAACCGGACGAACTGTACACCGAGTACGTCGACGGCACTGTCTTCCCGGGGAACCTGACGGCCCGGATCGCAGTCAACGAGATTACGGGCGTGGGCGTCCGGACGATGGAGGACGTCTCCGCCGACCTGGAGATACTCGAAGTCGAGGTGGCAGCGGACGCGCCGGCCGAGGGCAAGCGACTCGACGCGGTCAGACTCCCGCGCGGGAGCCTCATCATCGCCGACGCAGAGGGCGGTCGCATCGGCGGTCCGGACACGGTTCTGGACGCCGGCACCCGGTACATCGTGGCCGTCGAGTCGGACGTGGCCGACGAGGTCATGAACCTCCTCCGCGGCTGAGTCCGGACCGGACGGGACTCCGTGCAGTGAGAGGGGGTCGTCCGTCCGGACCACGATTCGTTGGGGAGCGACGACGCCTCGTTCGGGAGCGACGACGCTTTGTCCGACCGGGTGAAACGGTCTGTCGTGAGTCAGGACATCCCCGAGCGCCCGCCGACCGGCGGACTGGTGGCGGCGCTCAACGTTCCCCGGAACGCGGCCCTCGGGTTCCTCGCCGGGCTGATGGTCGCCGCCGGGGCCTACCTCTTTCGCGTCTTCGAGGTGGCGGGGCCGTTCGGCGGGACGCGCGAGTACCCTGTTCTGGGCGCGGAAGGCTGGTTCGTCCTCCTGGCGTTCGTCCTCGCGGCGGCGCTGGGGCTGCTTGTGACGACGCTGCTGACGCTGGTCTCGGCGTACCGGCTGGCGAAACAGGCCTGAGGCCGTCCGGTCGGGCTACTCGAACTCCTGTGGGTCGCCGACGAGTTCGCCCAGGCGCTCGGCGCCCGCTCGCGTCCCCTTCGCGATGATGACGTCGCCGCCGAGAAGTTCCGTCGTCGGTCCCGGCGACACGACCCACTCGCCCCCGGACGCGCGGCGGACGGCGATGACGCGCATGCCCGTCTCCGTCTTGACCATCTGGTCGCCCAGCGTCTTGCCCGCCAGTTCGCTCCAGGACGCCACGTGGAGGCGGACGATAATCTCGTCGGACTCCTCGACGGCGGCCGCGACCACGGGGTGGGCGTCCAGGCCGCGCAGGACGCCCTCGCTTATCTCCTGGGCCGCGTCGCTGATGACCTCCGTCGCGCTTGCGAGGTGGACGAGTCCGCGGAGGCTGACCGGGTCCTCGACCCGCCCTGCCGCCCGGAGCGTCCAGGCCTCGAAGCGGGATTTCAGCGCGTCCACCTCGGCTTCGAGTTCCATCACCTCCTCGGCGACGCCCTCGCTGTCGAACAGCACCGCCCCGTAGGCCAGGTCGACGGCGAGTTCGCTCATGTTCTTCATCGTCACCAGCGAGTCCATCGCCCGCTCCAGGTCCTCGATGGTCGGGTCGGGCGCCGCCGGGCGTTCGTACTCGAGGCCGGTCGCCGTCTCGTAGACCTCCGCGAGGCCGTCTTCCATCCCGCGGAGGAGCACCACGTCCCCCGCCTGCAGCACGGAGTCTCTGTCCGGATTGGTAATCCACTCGCCCGCGCGGCGAATGGCGATGACCCGGACGCCCGTCTCCGTCTCCATGTTGATGTCGCCCAGGCGCTCGCCCGCGTACACCGAATCGGCCGCGATGCCACACCGGAGCACCGTCTCGACGGCATCGGGGAGCGCACTCCGCATGGCTTCGGGGAGGCCGATGTCCTCGAGTACGACCTTCGCGATGTCTCCGGCGGCGTCGCTGATTTTCTCCGCGGCGCCGACCATCCCGAGCACCGGCGCGAGTTCCTCGGCGTCCTCGGGGCTCCGCGCCGCCATGAGGAGACTCATGCGCGCCCGCATCTGGAGGACGTCCATCCGGTCTTCGAGTTCGAGCACCTCCTCGGCCACCTCGTCGCTCCCGTGGAGGACGGCGGAGTACGACAGGTCGATGAGCAACTCGGCGGTGTCTTTCATCTCGGCCAGCACGGCCTTGACGCTGACCGGTTCGTACTCCACGTCCTCGGTGTCCATGCCTCGGAGTTCATCGTCCGCCGGGAAAAGGATTACACCCGGCGAGACCGACCCTCGCCCGTTCGTCCTCGGCTCCCCCCGGCGACTCCGGCAGTCGGAGCCGACGGCTGCACCCGTCTCACCGGCCGGACAGTCCGGTCGTGCACACACTCCGCCAGAGGGCGGGTGTGTCCCCCGTGCGGGAACGGTAACGCTTTTTTGAGATGGTTGGGTATCATGTGGGTATGTCCGATGAACTTAAACCCGGGCTGGAGGGCGTACTCGTCGCCGAGTCGGAACTGAGTTTTATCGACGGTGACGCCGGAAAGCTCATCTACCGCGGGTACCCGATACAGGAACTCGCCCGGGGCGCCAGTTACGAGGAGGTACTCCACCTCCTCTGGCACGGACACCTCCCCGACGAGTCGGAACTCGACGCGTTCGCGGAGAAGATGGCCGACGAACGGGAACTCGACCCCGCCATCTACGACATCGTCCGGAAACTCGCCGAGCAGGACGAGAACCCGATGGCGGCGCTGCGGACTATCGTGTCGACCCTGTCGGCGTACGACCCGGACGCGGACCTCGACGACGTGACCGACGAGGAGGCCAACGTCCGGAAGGGACGCCGCATCACGGCCAAGATTCCGACCGCGCTGGCCGCCTTCAAGCGGTACCGGGACGGAAAGACGCCGGTGGGGCCGCGCGAGGACCTGGGGCACGCCAGCAACTTCCTCTACATGCTGAACGACGAGGTCCCCGACGAGGTGCTGGCCGAGACGTTCGACCAGGCGCTCGTCCTCCACGCCGACCACGGCCTGAACGCCTCCACGTTCTCGGCGATGGTGACCGCCTCCACGCTCTCTGACATGCACAGCGCGGTCACGTCCGCCGTCGGCACTCTCGCGGGGTCGCTGCACGGCGGGGCCAACCAGAACGTGATGCGGATGCTCAAGGAGATAGACGAGAGCGACAAGGACCCGGTCAAGTGGGTGAAAGACGCACTCGACGAGGGACGCCGCGTCGCCGGATTCGGCCACCGCGTCTACAACGTCAAGGACCCCCGCGCCCAGATTCTCGGCGAGAAGAGCGAGGAACTCGGGGAGGCCGCCGGCGACACGAGGTGGTACGAGTACTCCGAGGCCATCGAGTCCTACGTCATGGAGGAGAAGGGACTCGCCCCGAACGTCGACTTCTACTCGGGATCCACGTACTACCAGATGGGCATCCCCATCGACATCTACACGCCCATCTTCGCCATGAGCCGCGTCGGCGGCTGGGTCGCGCACGTCCTCGAGCAGTACGAGGACAACCGGCTCATCCGCCCCCGCGCCCGCTACGTCGGCCCGAAGGACGAGGAGTTCGTTTCGCTCGAAGAGCGGTAGTCGACTCGGCGCCGTCGCCACCTGCGCTCGCGGTTCCCGGTTCGCTTCCTGCCCGCTATCCTCCGCCCGACAGCCAGAACGCTTGTGTCGTCCGGGGCCGACCGCCGGGCCGTGTACGTCTTCGTCTACGGGACGCTGACAGACCCGGCGCGAGTCGGACAGGTACTCGAGGAGTTCTCCTTCGCCGGCCCCGCCGTCCTCGACGGACTGCACGTCGTCAGGGGAACCTACCCGACGCTGGTTCCGGGCGGCGAGACGGAGGGACGCCTCCTCGAAATCGACCCCGACGACGTCGGCCGACTCGACGACTACGAGGGCGTCGACAGCGGCCTCTACGTCCGGGTGGCCGTCCCCGTTGAGGGCGGCACGCCCGACGAGGCGTCGGTGTACGTCGGCGACCCGGACCGCCTCGGAATCGAGGGGTCGTCGTGGCCGGGAACCGGAGCCTTCGAGGAACGCGTCAGGGCGGCACTGGCCGGACGCGACGTCGTCGTGCGACTCGAACGCGAGTAGCCCTGGACGATACTCGGCGAGTGGCGGTGCCGGGGTCGGCCCCCCGATTCACGACGCCGGACACGGCGAACCGCCCCCGCGTTCGCCACGGTTCGCAATCCCCTCGCTGGTGCACGGGCCCGTCCCAGATGTGGGACGACGCTCGACCGACGAGCGTCTGACGCCCCGGAAACCCCGTCGCAGTCTGGCGGTTTCACTTTCACCGCACATGGACTGCGTTTATTACCTCTGGGTGTTCAGTACCACCTGCACGTCACACGCGTGCATTCCCCCATCCTCTCTTCCCGGCATCGGGCTGCATCCCCCGCGGCCCGCCCGGGATTTTCACATAGGTGCGCGGAGGAAGTCCGCGACGTCAGCCGTGGGTTACTGACGCCACTACAGTTAACACCCGGCGTCGGGTACGTCGATTATGCTCTCGCTCTCCGACGTGCTGGACGCTCGCGAGCGCGTCTCCGAGGTGGCCCGCCACACCCCGCTGGAGTACTCACACACCTTCTCGACCATGAGCGGTGCGGAGGTACACCTGAAACTCGAGAACTTCCAGCGCACCGGGTCGTTCAAGATTCGGGGAGCGATGAACCGCATCGCGACGCTCTCCGAGGACGAGCGGTCGGCGGGCGTCGTGACCGCCAGCGCCGGCAACCACGCGCAGGGGGTCGCACTCGCGGCGACGCGGTCGGGCGTCGACTCGAAAATCGTCATGCCCGAGCACGCTCCCATCTCGAAGGTCAAGGCCACCCGGCGTTACGGCGGCGACGTCGTCCTCCACGGCGCCGACTACGACGAGGCCCAGGCCCGCGCCCACGACATCGAGTCCGAGGAGAACCGGACGTACGTCCACGCGTTCGACGACCCGATGGTGATGGCCGGGCAGGGGACTATCGGCCTCGAAATCGTCGACGACGTTCCCGACGTGGACACCGTCGTCGTCGGCATCGGCGGCGGCGGCCTCATCTCCGGCGTCGCCACCGCCGTGAAAGCGCAGGTTCCGGACGCCCGGGTCGTGGGGGTCCAGGCGGACGGTGCGTCCAGCGCCGCCAGGTCGCTGGAGAAGGGCGCCATCCACGAACTGGAACACGTCGACACCATCGCCGACGGCATCGCCACCCGGCGCGTGGGCGACCTGCCGTTCGAGGTCATCCAGGACCGAGTCGACGAGGTGGTGACGGTCACGGACGAGGAGATAGCGGTGGCGGTGACCTATCTCCTCGAACGGAGCAAGACGCTCGTGGAGGGCGCCGGCGCGGTTCCGCTCGCGGCCCTCCTCTCACACCAGTTCGAGTACGAGGACGACGAGGTAATCGTGCCGGCGCTGTGCGGGGGCAACATCGACATGAACATGCTCACCACGGTGGTGATGCGCGGACTGGTCGAGACGGGGCGGTACCTCCGCATCCGGACGGAACTGAAAGACCACCCGGGGGCGCTCTCCGACCTCGTGGACGTCATCGCCGACCGGCAGGCGAACATCTACGCCATCCACCACGACCGGACCTCCCGGGACGTGGCGATGAACGCCGCCGAGGTGGAAGTCGACCTGGAGATGCGCGGCAGCGACCACGTCGACGAACTCGTCGCGGCGCTCCGGTCGCACGGCTACGACGTGGAGGTCCTGGTCTGAGGCCCGTCGGTCGGCGCCGTCGCTCCGGACGCGGGGCGGGCCGAACCCGCACGCTTTTCTGACCCGCAGGCACACCTCCGCGTATGCGGCGTCGCCACGCGTCACGACGAACCGCAGGTCGCGGTCAGGCCGTCGTCTGCGGACGGAGGGGGC
>JBEPXT010000150.1:0-8521 GCA_041641795.1 Salinigranum sp. | reverse complement strand
GGACCGAACGCCACACGAACACGCCGTACTACGTTCGCATCACGCGAGACGGCGACCCCGACGCCGGACACCTGCGGACGCTGTCGAACAACGGCCCGACGCTCGACGAGCGGGAGATTATCGACGCCGGTTTCCTCGAACTGGCGCGTCTCGGCATCAAGCCGGCGGACGGCACCGTCATGGAGAACTCCGTCGAGGTGGTGGACAACACAATCCGCGTCGACACACCGTACGGACCAGCGTTCTATCGCTACAACGGCGACGGCTACGGCGAACTCGGCAGGGACGAGGAAGGCGCCCCCTGGGAGATAGACGGCGACGGGCAGGGACGACTCTGGCCGATATTCACCGGCGAGCGCGGGGAGTACGAACTGCTCCACGACCCCGACGAGGAGGCGCTCGAACCCGCGAACCTCCTGCGGACGATGGAGAAGTTCGCCAACAGCGGTCGGATGCTCCCAGAGCAGGTCTGGGACCGGGACCGCGCGACCAACTACAACTGGGAGTTCGGGTCCGGTACCGGGGGCGCGACGCCGCTGGCCTGGAGTCAGGCGCAGTTCTGTCGGCTCGCCCACGGTATCGACGCCGGGCGGCCGGTGGAGCAACCCGCCGTCGTCCGGGAGCGGTTCCTGGAACGCGACCGCCCCGAGGGACCGCACATCGAGGTCAACACCAGTTTCGCCGGCGACGAGATCGTCGTCTCCGGCGAGACCGACGGTGCGCTCGTCTCCGTCAAGACGCCCAGCGAGACCGCGCTCGTCGAACCGCAGAACGGCGAGTTCTCGGCCCGCCTGGCCATCGAGTACGGCGAGAACCAGATAATCGTCGCGGCCGCCACCGACGAGGACCTGACGACGGCCGGGACGTCGGTCAGGCGGTTCACGCTGTAACCGACGGTCGGACGGCCCCCCGTTTTCGTTTCCGCCGTGGCGTAGCTCGCGGCCGGTCGCATCGCCGAGAGGAGCCTATGCGACGAAATTCGCCCGCTCTGTGGGCGCGAGACCGTCTTCCAAGAATCTGGGATTCGCCGCAGTACTTACCGAAAGTCGTTAACGTAAATTAGTTATGAGCGGTCCCGACCTGTCCGACGAACAGACCCGGTTACTGCAGACGCTGGTCTCCCGCTACCGCGAGGGGGACGAGCGGGTGAAAGGCGGCGTCCTCGCAGACGAACTCGGCTGGGACATCGGCCAGGTTCGAAACCAGATGCAGAGCCTCGAGGCCCTCCAGTTGGCAGAGGGCGTGCCCGGACCCAAGGGCGGTTACAAACCGCGGCTCCGCGCCTACGAGGTCCTGGACCTCGCGCAGATAGATAACCCGGCGGAGACGTCCGTTTACCTCGACGAGAAGCGACTCGACGACGTGAACGTAGAGCGGATACGGCTCTCGGAGGTTCACAACCCCGACGCCTGCACCGCCGAGGTCACGTTGCTGGGGCCGACGGCGCGCATAACGACCGGCGATGCGGTCACCGTCGGTCCGACGCCCTGTTCCGCGCTCGTCATCTACGGAACCGTCGTCGAGACAGCAGACGAGAACGCCCGATTCGTCCTCACGGTCGAACGAATGGAAGCCCCGGCCCAGGAGCCGTACTCCTGAAGGCCGTTCCGCGCGCCCGTCGGGTCCGAGGTTCGAGCCGTCAGTTCGGTCGCGTCTCGCCGTAGCACGTCCGCAAACCCGATAGTTTGTGACGCGGTATCGAGCCTGCATCAACGTTACAATCCGTGCACCAGTAGCAGTAGGTACGTCGCTCCGTCGACGCCGACGGTGCAGACGCCCGAGGTGACAGACACATGCCACGAATCCGTCCCACCGTTCTCATCGCTCGCCCGGTTCCGGCCCACGCCCGGCGTCCGCCGGCCAGCCGCTGGAATCCGGCGGGGTTCCTCTCCGGTGGTCACGGCGTGGCTGGTGCCCTCGGCCGACTGCGCGTGACTGGGGTCACCGCCCGCTGATTGCGTCCCGGTTCGCGGCGACGTTCGTTCTTCACACCCCGACGAGGGAGCCACCGCTCTCCGAGTCGGGTGTGGCGGCTTCGCCGACCACCGACCCAGAGTCCCGCTGACGCACCGTTCCCGCTCTCACGTCCCGCCTCGTCGACGCTCCGAGCGACGTGGGGCGCGTCCCGCGACACAGACACCACACAGATGTACCCTCCCTACGCGAATTCCGAAGCCGCACTGCACGACGACCGACCCCCCTACGCCGACCGCCTCACCCCCACCGTGGGCGCGGTCGCGCTGGTGAGTCTCGTCCCGCCTGCGCTCGTCGTGGCGGCGAGTTTCCCGGTGCACACGCTCGTGCTGGCGAGCGTCGCCGCCTTCGCGGCCGCGCTTCGTGCGTGACCCTCGCTCCGGGCACCTCGGTCCGCACGCCTCCTAAGAGCACCCCTCCGGACGCGCGTGTTCCTTTTGTCGCCGTCGGTCCTATGGGGTGGCATGCCAGTCTACGAACGTCAGACTCGCGTGGGCGCACCCTTCGATAACGTCTGGGCGTTTCACTCGAACATCACCGGGCTGGAGACGCTCACGCCGCCGTGGATGAACCTCGTCGTTGAGGACGTCCGGGGACCGGACGGCGCACCCGACCCGGAAGTCCTCGAAGCGGGGTCCGTGGCTCGTCTCTCGATGCGTCCGTTCGGAGTCGGGCCGCGAATTCGGTGGGAGAGCCACATCCTGGAGCGCGAGGAACACCAGGGGGCGGCGATGTTCAGAGACGAGATGCGACGCGGCCCGTTCAGGCGCTGGGTACACACCCACCGCTTTTTCGCGGACGGGGCGGAGACTGTCGTCAGCGACCGCGTCGAGTACCAGCTTCCCTACCCGCCGGTGGGGACGGCGCTCGGTCCGGTCGCGCGCGTCGGTCTGGAACCGATGTTCCGCGAGCGCCACCGGAAGACCAGGGAGCACTTCGAGTAGACGACGCGGTCCGCGACGGGGCCACCACGATTATTCGGTCGGGCGCCGTACACGACCCGTGACTCTCGACGTCGTCGACATCGACCACGTCGCCGTCCGCGTCGGCGACCTGGAGCGCTCGCTCGAATTCTACCGCGACCTCCTGGGGCTCCCAGTCAGGGACCGGGAGCGATTCGACCGGGGGGACGTCCCGTACGTCGCCGTCGCCGCCGGCGGCAGACACCTCCACCTCGTCCCCGTGGAGGACGAGGAACTCGACGTGGGCGGCGAGCACGTCTGCCTGCTCGTGCGGTCCAGCGAGATGGACACGCGCGACGAAATCGAGGCGCTCCTCGCTGACCTTCGCGACGCAGGAGTGACCGTGGAGGACGGCGAACCGAGGAAGCGGTACGGCGCCTACGGGCGTGACTGGGCCGCCTACGTTCGCGACCCGGACGGCCGGCGCGTCGAGCTGAAACTGCACTGACAGTCCGGTCGGGTGGGGAGTCACCTCCGGCGGCAGGCACCGGTTCTCCGAGTGAGTCGCTACCAGTTACAGAGCCCCGGTTCGCCGAATCGGTCGCACCCTGCTGCAGACTTCCGGTTCACGGAGTCAGTCGCTCCCTGTTGCGGACTCCTGGTCGTCCGAGACGGCGGGCGTCCGGCCGGTCGTCGTCACGTAGATGCCCAGGAGGACGACGCTCCCGCCGGCCAGCGTCACTGCGGACGGAATCTGGTTCGGAAGGAGCAACACGGCGAGGACGGTGCTAACGACAGGTTCGCCGAGTAGCGAGACGCTCACCACGCTCGATTCGACGTGCGCGAGCGACCAGTTGATTATCGTGTGGCCGAAGACGCCGGGGCCGACCGCCATCGCACCGAACAACAGCCACTCCCGGGGCGGGTACCCCCCGAGCGGGTGGCCCTCCGCGACGACGAGACCCAGGAGGACGGCGGCGCACGCGAGGTAGACGAGGGTTACGTACGGGAGCAGGTCCACTCGCTGGCGCAGCGACCGCCCGGCCAAAACGTAGGCCGCGGCGGCGACGGCCCCAAGCACCGCGAGACCGTTGCCCAGCAGCGGTCGAGGGGCCGACAGCGAGGCGCCCGAGAGCGCCTCGCCCGTCGACATGGCGACCATCCCCACCACCGCGACGAGGATGCCGAGGACGGTCCGGCCGGTGATGCGTTCGTCGAGGACGGCCCACGCCCCGACCGCCACGAACAGCGGTTGCGCCTGGACGAGCGTTACGCTCGCGGCGATCGACGTCCACTCGAGACTCTCGAACCAGGCCGCGAAGTGGACCGCGAGGGCGACGCCGGCGGCCACCGCAGGGAGGGCGTCGCGGAGGCGGAGGCGTCGAAACTGCCGGCCGTGGCGCGTGAACGCGAACGGACCGAGAAGGCCCACGGTGAACAGCACCCGATAGAAGGCTTTCACGAGGCTGGGAGCGCGACTCCACTCGATGAGGATGGCGCTCGTCCCGACTGCCAGTATCGCTACTCCGAGGGCTGCGAGGGGCGGGACAGTCGTTTCGTCGGGCCTCGGGAACACATCCGTGGCGTCGTCGCGGGAACCAATACGGTTTGCGGGTTCCCTTCTGGAAGCGGGCCTACTCGGCGTCGGCGGGCGTGTCGAAGTCGTGGAAGTGCTCGCCTTTCTCCTTGCTGAGGATGTCGAGCGCGGCGGCGGCCCCGTCGCCCGCCGAGATGACGGCCTGCCACTTCTCCGGGCGGGCCGTCGCACCCGTCGCGTAGGCGCCGTCGACGCTCGTCTCCATGTCGATGTCCACCGCTATCGGTCCCTCGTCCGTCGTGTCGCATCCCAGTTCCTCCGGGAGGTCACGGTCCGTCCCGGTGGCGAACACCACGTAGTCGCCCTCGATTTCGTCGTCGTCGGTTCGCACCACGAACCCGTCGCCGGACTGTTCGACGCCGGTCACCTCTTCGTCGCGGAATTCGGCGCCGAACTCGCTCGTCTGGTCGCGCGAGAGTTCCATGTACTCGGTTCCGTCCATGCTCTCGATGCCGAGGTAGTTGAACAGGTGGGCCTTGTGCATCCAGGTGTCGTCGGTGTCGAACACCGTCGTCTCGAGACCGTTCTTCGCTGTGAACAGTGCGGCACTCGACCCGGCGGGGCCCCCGCCGACGACGATTACGTGCGTCATGCACGCATGCAAGTGGTCGACGTGAATAAATCTTGCATCGGTGTCAGGACGGGCGCACTGCGGCACGGGGGGCCGCCTCGTTCGACGGCAGTCCCGGAGTGCAACAGGCGTCCGAGTAGCGCGGGACAGTCAGGTCGCGTCGAGGCCGGGGTCGGTGTCGAACGCCTCCTGCCAGTCGTCGGGGACGGGGGCCGGTGACCCCTCGTCGTCGACGACCACCTGCACCGTCTCGCCCGTCGCCACCACCCGCCCGTCGTGTTCCACCGCGTACTCGAACGTGAAACTGGTCCGGCCGTACTCCGACACTGCGATTCGAACGGTCGCGGGCGACGGGTCGGTAACCGGTGCGCGGTAGTCGAGTTCCAGCGAGGCGACGACGAACCGGAACTCAGCCGTCGTCAGTCCGAGCACGTCCCGGAAGTACCCGACTCGACTCTGTTCCAGATAGGTGGCGAAGACTGCGTTGTTGACGTGTCCGAAGGCGTCGAGGTCCTGGAAGCGGACCTCGACCGACGTTTCGTAGGGAGAGCGCGACATCGACTCCTCTAACGGTGTGTGGAGTGTAAAACTACGGGGACGCCATCGCGGGCGTCGCTGGTACGGCCGGATTCGGACGGGAAGGTCAGATTCGAGCAGGGAACTGGAGTTCCTGTGGAAACCTGTATTCGAGCGGAAAACAGAAGTTCGAGATGAGAAACCGGGTTCGAGACGAGAAACCGGGTTCGAGACGACGGACCGTATGAGAGATGAGATGCGAAGACGGCAGATTCGATGTCCGGACGCGAGACGCGCCGCGAGGTGGAACCGCTGACGCCCCCGGGAGTTCGTCCCCTCGCCGTGAGTGGTTACTTACCGGTCGCGAATGCGCTCGAGTACGCCTGGGTCTCGGACTGGAACTCGACGGCTTTCCAGACGTTCGCGCGGACGCCGACCGGACGCATCTTGATGGGCACCGTGGTCCCGCGCGGGAGGGCCGCGAGCGTCCGTTTCAGGTCGTCGTGTTCGTACTCGGATACGTGACGAGTTTCGTTGTTCTCCTCTACCTCGACGGTCATCGTTCCGTGGTCATTCATCGCACGCCTGACTGTTACGAGTTCGCCACGAGAGGACGAAGTCTGGGTCGACATACACGTGAATTGTACTGGAGTAACTTAAAACCTGATATGTACTATATTGTTGGTTACAGACGCTCTATAGACGATTCGCATTATCGAACGTGAAGGTCTCGGGCGGAGTATCCACGTTCGTGGACACCGGAGTGTCGGCTGTCGCCGTCAGACAATTACCAGCTCGGTTACTAGTTATCTCCGGAACGAGTCGGTCCGGTGCCGGGAACCCGGACGGGTGACGCGGCAACCGAGGGCTGACAGCGATTCTCGCTCCGCGGGAAACGGCCACCAGAGTTTCTTCGGGCGCAGCCGAAATACACGCCGGCGGTAGCTATCCCGTGCCAACCAGGTAGCACCGCCCCTTTTGGGAGTGAGCGTCGAGGCCACGAGCGTGGAGCGACCGGTACGTCCCAGTAGCGTTCTGTTCGACCAGTTCGACCCGGTCGTTCGGTTCGACCAGTTCGACGGCTCGATTCTCGCGGTTCCCGGGCGACGAGCCACCCTGCTTCGGCGGCTACACAGAACGACTGGACGCTGCGGGGTACATGTACATCGCGGCGAGGAGCACGGTGAGACACGCGAACCCGAGGAGCGAAAGGTTCGGTATCGTGAGGAGGCCGCCGAGCCGGAACTGCACCGCCGCGCACCCCCCCGCAGTACAGGTCGACCCGCCCGACACCTGGAGCGCCGAGTGGTAGGCGGCGAGCGCTCCGCCCAGCAGAACCATCGGAAGGGACGTCCGAACGACTTCGCGCCTCGACTCGAACGTCGCCACGCCCAGGATGACCACCTGCGGGTACATGAGGATTCGCTGGTACCAGCAGAGGCGACACGGGAACAGCCCCATTCCGAGGCTGAAATAGAGACTTCCGCCCGTGGCCACAAGTGCGACCAGCGTTCCCGCGGCGGCCAGCGCCCGAACTCGATTCGTCGGCCCTCTCCAGCGCATGTCTCGAACTGATTCGTAGAACGGATAACGTTCGCGGTCCGCCCGCGGCGAAATCGCCGTCGCTCCGCCGACTGACTGCCAATTCCGGGAGATATCTCGCATTCGTGCCGGCACCCGGGACCGAGGTTGCGTGGCGACCGCGGGGAAAGGATGCCGGGGCGACCGCGGGAATAGAGTACCGTGGCGACCGCGCTGTAACTCTGGACTCGGCGAAGCGACCCTTACCCCCCGCTGAGCACGTCGTCAGGGCGGATTCGGAAGATAATTCGCTCGGTCTGTATCGGATTCGGGTACTCGTTTTCACCCATGTACCGACCCGCCAGTTCGTCGATGTGTTCGCGTGCGCCCTCCGTGGTGACGTCTTCGACTTCTCCGGTCACCGAGAGAAACCGGTACGGATTCTCGGGGTCGGTCATGCTCACGGCCACCGTCGGGTTCCGGTCGACGTTCTGGGCTTTCTGCCGCCCGCGTTCGGTGTTGACGAGCAGGCGGTCCGCGTCCTCGTCGTAATCTATCCAGACCGGGGTCGAGTGGGGCCTCCCGTCGGGGAGCATCGTCACGAGGTGGGCGAACGTCGGTTTGTCGAACAGGTCGTGAAATGCTTCGGGGATTGCTGGCATGCAACAATTGTGGTGCGGTCGACAGTTAGGTGTATCCCCGTGAGACGTGTCGGCGCTGACGGCATCGAGCGTTCCGGATACTGTGACGGTAGCCTCCCGATGGAATGGTGGTTTGTTCGTTCCGATTCCGTGGCTGAATCATCCGATTCCGGGGTTACTTCTGTCGTTTCAATGGCTTTTTCTGCTGGACAGGTGGCTGGTTCTGCTGGATAGGTGGTTCGTTCTGCTGGACAGGTGGCTGGTTCTGCTGGATAGGTGGCTAGTTCTGCTGGACAGGTGGCTGGTATACCCGGGTCGAGGTTGCCTCTGCCGGGACCGAGGTTATCCGTCTCGGTCCCCATGCACGTGGTATGCTTGTCCAGATTCACCAGTTCAAGCACGAGGAAGTCCAGTTCGACGACAATCGGACGACCGGGGAGTCGCAGACCGAGGACTCGATAGAGAAGGACCCCGAGGAGTACTTCGGTCGGGACCTCGACATCGACGCCGACACGTGGGCGACGGTCGAGTACGAGGGCGACCCAATCCAGCGCCGGGAGATAACCCTCGACGGAGTGACCGCCGTCTCGATGCCGTCGGACCTCGATGCCGACGGCAAGTCCGACGACCCCGGACTCCCGGGCGAGACCGTTCAGGTCAGGTACCAGGGGACTATCGAGGAGTTCGAACACGCACGTCTCGTCGAAGCTAGCGACTCGTCCCCGGAGCAGTAGCGACGACGGAACCCGTCGCTCGACGCGATTCTCTCTAATCACGCCCTTCGACAGAAACGTCCGCC
>JBEPXT010000149.1:0-8537 GCA_041641795.1 Salinigranum sp. | reverse complement strand
CGTGATACGTTCGCGCCCTCTATGCAGCACGACCGTAGAAACGTTACCAAATTCTGTCAAGAGTGGTGTGACACAGACAGAGAATAGCTCAATCACACCGATTAACTGAGCCCGACGCCGAGTTTTAGGTCATCTCCCGTCATACGTTAACACATGTCACTTGATGCTGAGGACGAGGAACCTCGGACACTACCACCCGACGAGGCGTTCGTGGCCCTCGGCAACGAAATCCGGATCGAGATCCTCCGGGCTCTCGAAGACGCCGACGGTCCACTGGCGTTCTCAGAACTGCGCGACCGGGTCGGTGTAGACGACCCAGGGCAGTTCAACTACCACTTGGGTAAGCTGGCAGGCCACTTCGTTCGGAAGGATGAGGACGGCTACGCGCTGCGCACGGCCGGCACTCGGATCATCGAGTCCGTCCTCTCGGGAGCAGTAACCGACGCGCCGGTTCTGGAGCCGACGCGGCTCGACGCTCCCTGTCCCTACTGCGGCGCGGACGTCGAGGTGAGCTATCGAGAGGAACGGTTGCTCACCAGATGCACCGAGTGTCCCGGCTCGTTCGTTGGGAGCGATGCCAGCTCGGTCCCGTTCGGGACCATCGCGCTGTTCGATTTGCCCCCCGTCGGCCTCGAGGACCGATCGCCGCGGGAGGTTCTCGAGACCGCCTTCCGGTGGACACACCTCGAGTACCTGACGCTGGCCGCCGGTATCTGCCCACGGTGTTCCGGCACCGTCGAGCACTCCGTCACCGTCTGTGAGGACCACGAACTCGCGGAGACCCGCCTCTGTGAGCGTTGTAACGGACGCTTCGCCGTCGACGCGACCGTTAACTGTACTACGTGCCCGAAGTATCGTCGGGGAGTCCCCTCCGTCTTCCTCATCTCGAGAACCGAGGTCTCACGGTACCTCATCGACCATGGAATCAATCCGGCTAACCCGTCTTGGGACCGCGCACCGCCTGCCGTGATGAACTACGACGAAGCCATCTCGAAGATGGATCCGTTCGAAGTGCGGCTTACCTTCGAACTCGACGGCGACGAACTCACCATAACCGTCGACGACACGCTATCGATTGTCGCCGTCGAGCGGAGCGATGCGACGCCAGAAACCTGACCGAGACAACTGACCTGTGAGTGAGACAACAGAAACAAGTTTCTCGACGGTCACGTACAGAAATATCATTCTAAAAACAATTTTTGTAACGGAGGTCGTGATCACTGACGTGGCCGGGCGAAGAAGGACCCGGTCCGAGCCGGGAGAGAGTTCCGGATGATGTCCATGCCCGAAACAACAACCCACGCCGACCTCAATCCGTCCATCGACGCCTACCACTTCTACGAGCGGGAGTGGGAGGGATACGAACAGCTCATCGGCGCCTTCGAGCACGGCGTCCCCGACCAGTTCAATCTTGCCACCTACCTCTGCGACCGGTGGGTCGACACCGACCCGGATCGGGTGGCGGTCCATACGCTCGACACAGACGGAACCGAGACCCGACACACGTACGGCGAACTTCGGCGGGGCGCGAATCGGCTCGCGGGCTATCTGGCCGACGCCGGCATCGATACCGGCGACCGAATTGCCGTCAGCGGCGCCCAGAAGGTCGAGTGCCTCCTCACCCACCTCGCGGCCTGGAAGCTCGGTGCGATCTCCGTGCCGCTCTCGCTGTTGTTCGGACCCGACGGACTGGAGTACCGGCTCGCCAATAGCGGCGCTTCTGCCTTCGTCGTCGACGAGGCAGCGCTCCCGGCCCTCCGGGAGATCGAATCTGATCTCGACGAGTTGGAGGCGACGCTCGTAGTTGGGGACGGTTCGACCCAGGAGGACGAGATCGCCTTCCATGACGCCATCACGGACCACTCAGCCGACGTCGAGACCACGACGACCGACGCCAACGAACCCGCCGTCATCATGTACACGAGCGGAACGACCGGCCCACCGAAGGGGGTCGTTCACGCCCATCGGAGTTTGCTCGGGGCGCTCCCGGGCCAGGTGCTGACCAGGTACAACATGGACGTCAGAGCGGACGATGTCCTCTACACTCCCGGCGAATGGTCCTGGGGTGGTCCGCTCTTCGACGTGATCATGTCCGGGCTCTACCTCGGTGTCCCGGTCGTCGGGGACGCGGACCCGGAGTTCGATCCAGGAGGGATGTTAGAGCTGGTCGACCGGTTTGGCGTCTCCATCGTCGGCGGTCCGGCGACCGTCTGGCGGGCGTTGATGCAGGTACCGGAGGCGAACGAGCGCTACGACCTCGGAAGCCTTCGCGTCGTCTTCAACGGCGGGGAGGCGCTCGGCGGGTCGATCGTCGACTGGTTCCACGAGACCATCGGCGACGTGGCCGTCCACGAGGTCTACGGCCAGACGGAGACCGCCGTAACTGGTGCTGGCGACTGTGAGGCACTCGGCATCGACCACCACGATGGATACATGGGGAAACCCGTTCCTGGCCAGGAGATCGAGGTGCTCGACGCCGACGACGCCGAGCCCGTTGGGAGTGGTGAGGTCGGTGAACTCGCCGTCCGCTACGACGGTAATCCGGCGTGTTTCCTCGAGTTCTGGGACGCGCCCGAGAAGACTGCTCGACGGATCGACGACGGCTGGCTGCGGACCGAGGACCTCGGGTCGAAGTCCGACGACGGGTACCTATCGTTCCACAGCCGGACGGACGACGTCATCAACTCTGCTGGCTATCGGATCGGCCCGGCCGAGATTGAGGAATGTCTCGCCGCGCACGACGCCGTTGTCGACGTCGGGGTAATCGGCGTCCCCGACGAGGTGCGCGGCGAGATTCCGAAGGCGTTCGTCGTACTCACCGAGGGGTACGAGCCCTCGGACGACCTCCGGGAGGAGCTCCAGACTCACGTCAAATCGCGGCTGGCGAAGTACGAGTACCCCCGCGAGCTTGAGGTCGTCTCCGAACTCCCGAAGACGACGACCGGGAAGGTGCGCAGACACGGTCTCCGGGTCCGTGAGGGACTGGTCGAGGCGGAGTGAGCCCGCCATGTCGAATCCCTCCTCCGTCGACGAGGAGACGCTCCGGGCTCTGGACGGACAGGTTCGGGGCACTGTCCTCCGCCCGGGAGACGACGGATACGACGACGCTCGGACGGTCTGGAACGCGGCGATCGACCGGTATCCACGAGCGATCGTCCGGCCACGGGGAGCGGCCGACGTGATCGCCGCCGTCGACGTCGCCCGGGAGCAGGACCTCCTCCTCTCGGTCAAGGGCGGCGGGCACAACGTCGCCGGCAACGCGGTCTGTGACGACGGACTGATGATCGACTGTTCGCCGATGGACTGGGTCCGCGTCGACCCCGACGCGAAGAAGGCCCGAGCTGGTCCCGGGGCGACGTGGGGCGACTTCGACCACGAGACGCAGGCGTTCGGTCTCGCCACGACCGGTGGTGGTGTCTCGACGACCGGGATCGCGGGGCTCACGCTGGGCGGTGGGAACGGTTTCCTGGCCCGCAAGCACGGTCTCACGGTGGACAACCTCCGGGCGGTCGACGTCGTCACTGCCGGGGGAGGGCTCGCCCACGCCAGCGCAGCGGAGAACCCCGATCTCTTCTGGGCCCTCCGGGGCGGCGGCGGGAACTTCGGTGTCGTCACCGCCTTCGAGTACGACCTCCATCCGGTTGGTCCCGACGTGTTGGCAGGGCGGATTGTCCACCCCTTCGACGACGCCCCAGCGGTACTCCGACACTACCGTGACTTCGTGACTGGGGCACCGGGCGAGGTCAACTGTTTAGCTGCGATCGCGTCGGCCTCGGCGGAGTCGTCACCCCTCGGTCTCGAACCGGGGACACCGTTCGTCCAGTTGCTCGCCGTGTACGCGGGAGATCCCGAGGACGGGGCGGAGGCGCTCCGGCCCTTACGGGAGTTTGGCGATCCGATCACCGACGAAGTGAGCCGCCGACCCTACACTGAGTTACAACGGCTCCTCACAGCGACCGCCGCACCGGGCTATCGGAACTACTGGAACTCCGACTACCTCGTCGGGTTGCCGGACGAGGCCATCGACATCGTCGTCGACCAGTGCAACCCGTTTCCCTCGGATCAAAGCTCGGTGTTCTTCGAGACGATGGGCGGGGCCATCAACCGTGTCGAGCCTGACGCGACGGCGTTCCCTCACCGCGATGCTGCCGTCTCGGTCACGGCCTGGGCCAGATGGACCGATCCTGCCGCGGACGACGACCACCGGGCGTGGGCGCGGGGACTCTCGGCCGCGATGGACCCCCACACGACCGATGGCGTCTACGTGAACTTCCTCTCACGAGAGGGGGATGGGCGCGTCAAGGCGGCCTACGGGGACAACTACGACCGCCTCGCGGCGGTGAAAGCCGAGTACGATCCCGACAACGTGTTCCGGATGAACCAGAACATCGAACCTGAAGCCTGAACTCGACGCCGTCCTCATCTCACGGCGTTCAGTCGTGCTGACTATGCGCCCTGTATCTCGCACGGTCGGAACCGAACTCCCCGAGTTCTGTCAGCAACGGTGTGACCGATACAGAAGGTGAATGTAGCAACCCACTGGAACGGCTACAGGAATATTACGACGCCAGCAATACAGACGAGCACGCCAGAGATAGCCGAGTAACCGTTCCGTCTCCTCCCCTGCTGATGGCAGTGCATCCGCCGACGTGTGCGTAGATACCCCCGGTGAAAACGTGTGATGGCATCGTCCTGAAGACGACGGGACCCCGGTTCGAGTCGGCTCCGGCTCAGAACCCGAATATCGGGACGAATCGGAACGTGAGATAGGCCCCGGCCGTCGCGATGGCCGGCACGACGTTCTGCATCAGGACGACTCGAGCGGTCGTTACAGGATTGAACAGAGCCCCCGGCTCGGGGATGTCCTCTGCGTCCTCCGTGCCGATCGGAGGGAGCGACTCGCCCTCCTCGTCGGCTGCCAGCGCGTCGACCGTGATCGGAGCCCCTCCGTCGCCAGTGACTATCTCGCGGCCGGTCATCGGTCGAGTCGCCCGTCCCCAACCCAGCCCGACGATGGACATGGTCGCGATGATGACGAAGCTCGCGGGGATGCCGAGTGCCGAGAGGAAGACGACCAGCGTCGAGGAGACTGACGCGACGACGATGGCCGCGGTGAGGGGGAGCTCCGTGATGTCACTGCCCATCGTCTCCAGCGTTCGTCGGGCGATGGTGAACGCGCCGATGGCGACGGCGACACCACCGAAGATGATAGCCGGGTTCATGGCCAGTTCGCCGCTGCCGACCAGCGGAGCGACGGCGTTAGCGATGTTCGAGGTGCCCGAGGAGAACGCCATCAGACAGCCGATCGCGACGACGGTAACCGTCCCGGCAAGCTCCCGACGGTTGGTCGTCCGGTGGAGTCGTGGAATGGGGACGACACCGGACCGGTCGATGTCGAGCAGGGGACCTGTACTGCGTTCTATCGCGATCAGGCGGTTCAGCCGCGCGTAGAAGTACCGGCCGATGATCAGCGAGACCCAGAAGCCGATGATGGGAGAGACGACCCACCAGATGAAGATCTGTCCCATCACGGCGAGGTCCAAGACGCCACCGGCCAGCGCGAGGCCGGCGATTGCCCCTACAGCGGTCATCGAGGTCGAGGCCGGGACGCCGAAGAGGTTCCCGACCAGCAGTGCGACCCCGATAAAGAACAGCACCGCGATGGAGGATTCGAGCGTGAACACACCGGGGTCGACGACAAGTTCGGTGCCGAGTTTCGTCACGACGTTCCGACCCAGCGTCCAGGCACCGATGAAGAAGAACACGCCCATCAGTGCCGCGGCGACGGGCTTGGAGATGGCGTCGGCACCGACGGCCGGGCCGAACGCCGGCCCCGTGGTCGACCCTCCGATGTTGTAGGCGACGAACATCGCGACGAGAACGCCAACGACGAGCAGTGCGCTGATCATTGGTCCTCCGTCTCGTCGTCCTCGTCGTCTTCGTCCTCGTCCTCGTCGTCCGTGCTTTCGGCCGCACGTTGTTCTTCGAGAGTCTTCTCCATCGTTTCGCCTACCTTCTCTTCGACGGTCTTCTCGACAGTTTCCCCGACTGTCTCCTCGACAGTTTTCTCCACGGTCTCCCCAACCTTCTCGTCTACCGTCTTCTCCACTGTCTCGCCTACCTTCTCCTCGACTGTCTTCTCCACTGTCTCTCCGACTGTCTCCTCGACAGTCTTCTCGACGGTTTCTCCGACGGTCTTCTCCACCGTTTCTCCGACCGTTTTCTCGACGGTTTCGCCAACCTTCTCGTCCACCGTCTTCTCCACTGTCTCGCCAACCTTCTCCTCGACAGTCTTCTCGACGGTTTCGCCAACCTTCTCGTCCACCGTCTTCTCCACTGTCTCTCCGACGGTTTTCTCGACGGTCTCCTTGACCTCCGTCGTCATCCAGTTCGGATCGAAACGGGCCATCTTCCAGACGACGTGGAGGACGTAGGCGACCAGTACCCCGAATCCGAATGCTAACCCGATAGCGTTCCCGGCGACGACGATCAGTCCGACCGAGACTGCGATCAACAGGCCGTAGGTCAGGTCGACGAGAAAGTCAACGCGGTTCGGGTTCACGACGCACCCTGTCCGGAGGGCACCTGTATGGGTAGAACGAACCTGAAATCAATAGATGTGGGAGAACTCATGTAGATTCTACGGCGCTCCCGCTCAAGTAACTTGGCAAAAGATTTCTGTCGATCCCCGGGGTTCGAGCACGACGTTTGCACGTCTCCCCGAGAGAACTCCCTCTGAAGGTACCGTGACGTACTGAACACGCGCGCTGTATTCAGCAGTAACTCGATGAACTACCTGGAGTCTGTCAGCAGGGTCGTGACCGACTTAGAGGGTGCATGCAGCACGACCGCAACTATGGCTACCTGCCTACTTTGGATGACACCCTCTCGGCTACCTGTCCGAGTCTGTCAGATAACACCAACGCTGAATCGACGTCGATTTTCACTAAGTGGTCTTCGTTCTGTGATTCAACCACCAGAGCGACGGCTTCTTTATCATCACTCTCGGGCTCAAGCACACTCACGCACGCCGACAGCTGAGAATCCTCCTCTTTGTCGGTCAGAACCGTCGCCGGAGTGTCTTGCTGTTCGTTCCACTCACCGTCGAGGGCTTCTCGGACAGCGGATTCGTCTTCGCTCTCGCGAGTATGGTCATTTGAGGTCATGTGACAATGGGTGTCTCACCTGTGGGTAACGGACGAACAGATGGTGACATGTCTGTTTGCGGCCATAGTATGTTGAACCCCCTGCTTGCAATTACGTTACTGTTGCTGACTACGCGCCCCGTCTACAGCAGGAGCGAAACAACCTGCCCAATCACTGCCAGTACCGCCGTGCTACAGACAGAGGGTGTAGTCAGCACGTCAGTCTTGGTAGTGTGTGCTCACACTACTTTTATCAGGTGCCCTCTCTTCCCTCTGGCTATGAGTAGCGAGGGTGTCGACTCCGAGAGCAAGGTGTCTGGGAACCAGGCGAACATCCCGGCTCGTATCCGTCGAGCGCTGGATATCGACGATGGCGACAAGCTCCGTTGGCACATCGAAGACGATGGGACGCTCCGCGTTCAGGTCGTTCAGCAGCGTAGCGGCACGTTCGGTGATTTCGACGGCTACGACGGTGATCGAGAGACGACCGTCACAACCGAACACGACGAGTGGGGCTTCGACGTCGAATAGATGCCACGTGCGCTCGTTGATACGACGGTTCTCTTCGCAGCTGCGTATCGTCGCGACGGTGCGCACGACGACGCCCTTCCGATTCTCCAGGGGGTCGACAGCGCTGACCTTCCCGAGGTAGTGGTCCTCGATTACGTCCTCGCCGAGACATTGAACGGGTTGACGACGCACGCAGGTCATGATGCGGCGACCGACTTCCTCGACCGGCTCGAAGAAAATGCGCGGTTCCACATCGCCTCGCTGACCGGCGATGCCTTCGCGACGGGGAAGGCGCTCTTCCGACAGTACGAGCAGTTCTCGTTCGTCGACGCCTGTATCGTCGCCTACATGCAGACCGAGGGACTCGGCTACCTCTACGCGTTCGACGACGACTTCGACGTTGCTGAGGGCGTCTATCGCCTCGATACCGCTACCAATCCGTACCATCCAGAGTGACCGAGACGCGCCCTGTAAGCAGCAGTACGCCCGTCAACTGCTCGATCTCTGTCAGTAACAGCGTGACCGATACAGAGGCTGTATCTCTCACTGAGGCTCCCCGTTTGTTCCATCTCGTCTGGATGAACAGCCCGCGAAGTAGCGCGTGCTTATTACCCGCGGAACAACCGGAATAGGAACATACCGGTTCCCAGGCAGGCACCACCGAATAATAGTGATCCAGTCAGCTTGGAGGTGAAAGAACTGTTAACTGAGAGTTGCCACAGTCCGGCAGCGACTGTTACAGATAGAATCACACCCCAATCAACCAAGTTGAGGGAACCGTATCTCTCCACAGTATACGACTCCGCTGCTGGCGTTAAGGCTGTTACGTACGTCAGCTGTACCGAGCGATTTGAGCCCGCCGTTCTTGGGGATCGAGCCTGT
>JBEPXT010000148.1:0-8610 GCA_041641795.1 Salinigranum sp. | reverse complement strand
CCGAGGCAATCGAAGACCGCGTCGTCGAACTCGCAGAGCAGGGCCACGACCCGAGCCAGATTGGCCTGAAACTGCGCGACGAGGGCGTGAAGGGCACTCCAGTCCCGAACGTCAAACTGGCGACCGGCAAGAAGGTCACCGAAATCCTCGAGGAGAACGACGCCGCGCCCGACCTCCCCGAAGACCTCCGTAACCTGATGGAGCGCGCCATCCGCCTGCGAGAACACATGGCGGAGAATCCACAGGACAGTCAGAACCAGCGCGCACTCCAGAACACCGAGTCGAAGATTCGCCGCCTGGTGAACTACTACCGCGGCGACAAACTCGACGAGGACTTCAAGTACACCTACCAGCAGGCCCGGACGCTCCTGCGCTAATCCGATGCCCACCGCGCGCTCCGCCGAATCGACGTCCGCCACCGCGCTCGCGTCGGCGCTCCGCGATGCCCCCTTCGTCCGGGTGTTCGCGGCCGCCGACGGCGACGCCCTCGCCGCCAGCGGCGTCCTCGCACGCGCCTGCCGGGACCTCGGCGTCCCGTTCCAGGTTCGAGTGCGCGGACGCACAGCGGCGACCATCGACGACGGCGTGACCGTCGCAGTCGGCGCGAGCGCACCCGGGGACGCGGCGGACGACCTGGCGGTGCTCCGCGAGGAGACGCCGGCCAGTCTCCGGGCCTACGAGGCCGCGAGCGAACTCGCCGCGGACCCGGACCCGGTCCTGACGCTGGCCGGTATCGCCGCCGCCGGATACGTGCCGGGGGTCGGCGAGAGCGAGGTTCTGCTGACCCGTGCGAGCGAGACCGGCGACCTGGTCCGGCGGCCAGGCGTGGCGGTTCCGACCGAGGACCTGGCAGACGGCCTGGCGCACACGACGCTCGCCCACGCGCCGTTCTCGGGCGACGTCGACGCGGTCCGGGCCGCCCTCTCGCCGCTGTCGCTCGGGTCGTCCCTCGCGGAGCGGGACCACCGGGCCGTCGCGTCGCTACTGGCGATTGCAGTTGCGGGCGCGCCCTCGGCGACACCCCGCGCCGCGGAAACCGTCGAGCGGGCGGTCCGCCCGTACGCGACGCCGAACGCCCCGTTCGCGACGCTCGGGGGCTACGCGGACGTCCTCGACGTGGTCGCCCGGGAGCGTCCCGGTACGGCGGTTGCGCTGGCGCTCGGCCACGACGCGGCCGACCCGGCACTCGACGCCTGGCGGGCGCACGCGGCGAACGCCCACGCGACGCTCCGGGAGGCGACGACGGCTCGCTACGACGGCGTTCTCGTCGCGCGACTCTCGTCGCCAGCGGCGCCCGGCCGACTCGTCACGGCGGCGCGACTCTGCCGCGACTTCCGGTCGCCCGAACCCGTCGCACTCCTCGTGGGCGACGGCGTCGCCGCCGTCGCGGCTACCGACCCGGCCCCCCTCGACGCCGCACTCGACGCGGGCGTCGAAGCCGCAGAGCCGGACTCGTCAGGTGCCGACGCGACGGACGGTACGGCGAGCGCGGACGACGGAGCGACGGTGGCAGACGACAGATACGGCCACGCGCGATTCGACGGCGACCCGTCGGCGTTCGTGGACGGCTTCAGGGAGGCAGTATGAGACGCGCTCGACTCCGGACGACGCACGCGGACCCCGAGACGGTGGCCGCGGCGATTCGTCCCGACAACACGGACTCGATGCGGACGTCGGTCACCGGCGACGCAGTCGAGACGGTCATAGAGCGCGAGACGACCGGCGGGCTCCAGTCCACTGTCGACGATTACGTGGTGAATCTCGCAGTGGCCGAGTCCGTCACAACGGCGGTACGCGACGGCGACGCCCGTCGCACCCACACCACAGACAACGACCAATCATGAGCGAACGTTCAGTCTCGAAGCAAAAGCGCGGCAAACGGTGGTACACCCTCATCGCCCCGGAGCAGTTCGACCGGGAGGAACTGGGTGAGACCGTTGCCGACGAACCGGAGAAAGTGTACGGACGAACAATCGAAGTGACGCTCGGCGAACTCACCGACGACGCCGGCGCGAACAACATCAAGCTCACCTTCAAGGTGAACGACGTCGCCAGCGACTCGGCGTACACCGAGTTCGTCAAGCACGAACTGACGCGGGACTACCTCCGCAGTCTGGTCCGGCGCGGCGCCTCGAAAATCGAGGCGACGCTGACGGTGCTGACCACCGACGACTACCGGGTCCAGCTTCAGCCGGTGGCGTTCACGACCAAGAAAGCCGACCGCAGCCAGGAACAGGCCATCCGCGAGGTCATGGTCGACCTGGTCGAGGAGGCCGCCAAGGAGCGGAGCTTCGAACAACTGGTCGACAGCGTCGTCCAGGGCCGACTCTCGTCGGCCATCTACGGCGAGGCCAAGACCATCTACCCGCTGCGGCGGGTCGAAATCCAGAAGCTGACGCTGGAGGCCCACCCCGAGGAAGTCGCCGCCGAAGAGGAGGCGGCCGTCGACGTCGACGAAGAGGACGTCGCCGTCGACGAGGCCTGAACCGGCGTCCACCCCCCAAGCGGGCTTTTTCGACGCGTCACGTCACCGCGTAGCCACCGTGCCACGTCACCGCGTAGCCACCGGGCCACAGTACGGCGACGAGCGCGCCGCTACTCCTCGACGACGACTTTCCCGACCATCCCGCCCTGCTCGTGCGGGATACAGAAGTAGGGATACGTCCCGGGAACCTCGAAGGTGTGTCGGTACGACTGGTCGCTGGCGATGGCGCCCCCGAAGTCGGCGTAGAATGCGTCGCGGGCGGCCCGTTCGCTCTCGAACTCGCCGCTGGCGAAAAACGAGGCGCCGTCGGAGAGGCCGTCCTCGTAAGCGGTCACCGTGTGCGCGCGCGAACTCGTGTTGTGCCAGACGACCGGTTCGCCGACGGACACCGTCACCGTGGGCGGTTCGAAGGCGACGGCCGTCATCCCGACGTCGAACTCCTGGCTCCCGGACGAGATGGATGCACACCCGGCCAGCGCCGACAGGGTCGCGGTTCCGACCGTCCCGAGATACGTCCGGCGGTCCATACCGTCGCTCAGTGTCCGACGAATAAATGCGCCGTGGTTCGCCGGTACCGGGGGCCAACTCCGGGACGGCACCGACCAGCCGTCGAGCGCGCCGGGCGCGGATATAAAAACGTAAAGCCACGGTCGCCGACGACGACAGTATGAAGCCGCGGTTCGTCGGCCGTCTGGGGCCCGCAGACGCCGTGACCATCGCGAATGCGACTGTCGGATTCTTCGCCGCGGTGGCCGCCATCACCGACGTGAGACTCGCGGCCCGACTCGTCCTCCTCGGAGCTGTCGCGGACGGACTCGACGGCGTCCTGGCCCGTCGGTACGGCGGGTCGAAGGCCGGGCCCTACCTGGACTCGCTGGCCGACGTGGCCACGTTCGGAGTCGCGCCCGCGCTCCTGGTGGCCAGCGTCGTCAGAGAGACGTGGTCGCCGGGAAGTTCGCCGGTCGCGTTCTCGGCTGGACTCCTCCTCCCGGGCCTGTTCGTCGCCATGGCCGTCCTGCGACTGGGGATGTACACGGCCTACGACATCGGCGTCGACGAGACCAAGGGCGTCCAGACCACGCTCGCGGCGACGATTCTCGCCGCCGGTGTCCTGGCGGGGTATCTCACGCCGCCGCTCCTGGTCGGCCTCGCCGGCCTGCTCGCGGCGCTCATGGTCACGACGATACCCTACCCGGACCTGCACGCACAGGACGCGCTGGTCATGGGGCTGGTACAGTCGCTCGCCATCCTCGTCTCGGGGTACTGGGGGCGCGTGTTCGCGTTCGCGCTGCTGGTACTCGCGCTGTCGTATCTCTTTCTCGGTCCCAGATTCTACTGGGGGCGGTGACGAAGGCGCGAACTGATGGACGAACAGCCGACGTGGCGCGGTACCGTTCACATGCCCATGTCCGCGGCGGCGTCCGGTACCGGGAGCACGTCGGGGCGAACGCCGAGCAGTTCGGCGACGTGGTCCAGGGCCATGTCGAATCCGTAGTAGCGCTCTAGCTCGTCCCCGTCCTCGGTGGGTCGAACTTTCAGCATGGCGTAGCCCTCCCGGTTCTGGGCCACGACGGCCGTCCTGCCGCTGGATTCGAACGCCAGGATTCGCTCGCTCGGCGTCTCGTAGTAGCGGGCGGTGATGCCGGCGTCGGGCGCCGTCTCGACGTCGGCGTCGGGCGTCTCCGCGTTGGTACCCCCTGTCGGAGTCTCCTCGGCGTCGTCCATGACCGACGTTCGGTGCGGAGGCTGTCGTAGTTGACGGTTCCCGGGCGTCGCGGGCGAGGGTGGCCAGATTCGACTGCCTCCGGCGCGGGCGGAAACTACCGCAACAACTGGTCGCCGATGGTGTTGCGGAGAATCTCGCTGGTCCCCTCGTATATCTCGTTCAGTTTCGCGTCGCGGTAGTACCGCTCCACCGGGAAGTCCCTGGTGTAGCCGTAGCCGCCGTATATCTGGATGGCCTCGTTGGCCACCTCGCGACTGACCTCGCTGGCGTACAGTTTCGCCTGCGCGGCCTCCTTGACGTACCGCTCGCCGCGCATCTTCCTGTCCGCGGCCTGATGCATCAGGAGCTTCGCGGCCTGGATTTTGGTGTCCATGTCCGCCAGTTTGTGCTTGATGGCCTGGAACTCGGCTATCGGCTGGTCGAACTGCTCGCGGTCCTGGGCGTACTGGAGCGAGTCTTCGAGCGCCGCGCGGGCGATGCCGATGCTCCGGGCGGCGATGGTGATGCGTCCCCCGTTGAGAGTTTTCAGCGCCTGGACGAACCCGTCGCCCTCCTCGCCGACGAGTCGGTCTTCCGGGAGGCGCATGTCGGCGAACCGCAACTCCGCCGTGGGACAGCCCTTGTCACCGAGTTTGTGCTCGGTCCCCTCGACGTGGAACCCCTCGTCCTCGTCGGGTCGAACGACGAACGACGAGATGCCGTGGCGGCCCGCGTCCGGGTCCGTCTTGGCGAACAGGAGGACCGTGTCCGCCACCGACCCGTTCGATATCCAGAGTTTTCCGCCGTCGACCACGTACTCGTCGCCGTCGCGCGTCGCCGTCGTCTCCATCGCCGGCACGTCGCTCCCCGCACCGGCCTCCGAGAGCGCGAACGCGCCCACGTCCGTCCCCTCGTTGAGCGGCGTCAGGTACGTCTCCTTCTGGGGTTCGCTCCCGAACTCGTAGAGCATGTTGCCCGCGAGACTCGTGTGGGCGGCGACGACGGTTCCGAGGCCGCCGCTCCCGCGGGAAATCTCCTCCAGTCCGAGCGCGTAGGAGTGGTAATCCAGCCCCGCGCCCCCGTACTCTTCGGGGAAGGGCATCCCCATCAACCCCAGTTCGGCCATCTGGTCGACCAGGTCGGCCGGGAACTCGTCCGTCTCGTCGATTTCAGCCGCGCGCGGGCGTATCTCCTCGTCGACGAATTCGGCGACCATGTCCCGAATCTGTCGCTGCTCCGCGGTCAGAGCGAAGTCCATACCCCGATGTCGGATGTCTCGGATTTATGCTTTTCACCGGTCGCTGCCGTCCCGTGGCGCCGGCGTGCGCCCGGTTTAACAACCGAGATGCAGACGGTGGCCCATCCGCGATGGAGGCGGTGGTTCATCCGCGATGTGTGCGGCGGGTCGCTGACCGGACGGGACCCAGCCAGACGCCGCCGTTTCCGACCTGCGCGCGAGGACAGAGTATCGCAACTCCACGAGACTTTTTAGCCCCGGCTTCATAGACGGACCCACTTCGAATGTCATCACACGTCGAAAACAACACTCCTCCAGTCCCGGAGGCCGACCTCGAGTGGTGTCACGAGGCGGTCCAGGGCGTCTCACGGACTTTCGCACTCACCGTCGACGTACTCGAGGAACCAATGTCCTCGTACATCGGCATCGGGTATCTCCTCTGCCGCGTGGCCGACACCGTCGAGGACGCCAACCACATCCCGCCCGCGGAACAGTCCCGGCTCCTCGAACGGTACGACGAGGCACTCGACCCCGAGGACCCGACGACGATTCGGGCCTTCGACGACGCGGTGTCCGAGTTCCTCCCCGAAGACCGCTCGGCCGACTGGGACGTCGTGGCCCACGCCCCTCGCATCGTCAGGGCCTTCGAGCACCTGCCCCCGGACGTCCAGGAAGCCGTGCGGCCTCCGGTCAGGGAACTGGTCCAGGGGATGATTTCGTTCGTCGAGCGGTACGCGGACGAGGGTGGGCTCCGCCTCCAGACGCGCGACGAACTCGAAGAGTACTGCTACTACGCGGCCGGTACCGTCGGGAATCTCATCACCAACCTGGTGACGCGCGGGGGCGTCGACGGCGAACGCAAGCGCCGCCTCTACGACACCGCCGAGGACTTCGGCCTCCTCCTGCAGCTCGTGAACATCTCCAAGGACGTCCACGACGACTACGTCAACGAGAACAACGTCTACCTCCCGGCCGAGTGGCTCGAAGCCGAGGGCGTCGCGCAGGAGGACGTCCTTGCACCCCGACACGAACCGCGGGTGGCGAGGGTGGTCAGGCGGACCGCCTCGCACGCGCGGACGTTCCTCGACGACGCCCAGACGTACCTGGAGACGGTGCCGACCACGGACGGCAACACGCTGGCCGCCTGGGCGATTCCGTTCCTCCTCTCGGTTGGTACGCTCCGGGAACTGTTCGCCCGCCCTGAGGACGCCGTGACCGGGAAAGGCGTGAAAGTGACGCGCCAGGAAGTGTTCGCCGTCGTCTCCGCCATGAGCGACACCACCGACCGTGAGACGCTCGGCGAACTCAGGAACGCCATCTGGCAGGAACCGCTCCACCTCGTTTCGACGCCAGCCGAATAGCGACGCGCCCCGTCTCGTTTCACCCCCGGGTGGGTATCCGTCTCGTTTCACTGGCCAGCCAGTCTGCGTCCTCGTTCCGTTCCGTAGGCAGTCTCCGTTCTCGTCCGTCACTCCGTTGCGTCGGTTCGTCCCGAAGACGCCCCGTACGCGCCAGCCATCTGGTCCCCTCGACTCGCCCGCACACTCCGTCTTCGTCGTCAGATGTCCCCGTCGCAGCGCGACACCCGTTTTCACGGTAGATTCCTGTGTGGACTGTTGCCAACATGACCTCTCCCGACCGACGCAATTACCTGATTGTTAGTGACAGAAATATCAGGAAAAAGTAATATTCATAAGCGAGTAAATCCTATCACCAGATGCGATGAACTGGAAGCACACGCGCGACCGAACGAAGGCACAGGCCAAGAAGACCGAGACCACGACCGGTACGGACTGGTCGTTCATCGCGGCCGCTGCAGTCGTCGCGTAAGCGCGACGCCCGACAGCGTCGACCGGACCGATACTGAGCGTCCGCGAGTCGTCCGCGGATGGAGGCCCTCCTCCAGTGGGCGTCCCCGGGCGGGGTCGACAGTCGGACGGGGGTTCCACGACAGCCTTCGCGGTCACGCGAACGGCCGCCCGCACTCGTCCCCGAGTTCGTGGGTCCGACGACAGGCAGAAGACGACTCTCTTTCGACCCGAACGCCGACAGCGACGCCAGAAGGGTAGCAGAACAGGTCCCGCGTCACGTACCGCCCGAACTCCGAGGGCGCGGCCGTTCGACCGGGACACGGTCGTTACTGACCGTAAGACACATGCTTTTGGTCCAGGGGGGAAACCTTTCACGACTAATGGGAGGTGAAACCCCCACAGTTGCGGCGCGTAGCATCGGTGCGGGAGTCGCTGTCGCGGGTGCAGTGGCTATTTACGGCCTGGTGACCGGCACGCTCGTCCCCCCGGACCTCAGTCGGGGTGTCACCGACCCGCAGTTTCTCGCGTCGCTCGCATACGGCGTGTTGATCCTCCCGGTCCCGATTTCGATGGGGGCTATCGCCGTCCTCGCGGCGGACAAGAACCTGTTCGCCCCCGTGGGAGTCCTCGTCGTCGGCGTCGTGATGCTGCCGACGATGCTCGCCCCCCGGACGAACGCCCTGTTCCTGTGGCTCCTCGTCGGACTCGCACTGGAGATACTCGGCCTCGGCGTCGAGTACGGCGTGCGTCGGAGCCTCGGCAGGACTCCCCGCTTGCTCCCGCCGGCCACGGAGCGCGCCCTCGCTGTCGGGTCGGTCGTGGGGCTGGTGTACGCCCTGACCTACTGGTTCGTCATGGGCGGCGGCGCGCGCGCGTACCACAGTCCGGCGGCCGACCCCCTTCTGGAGTTCGGATTCGCCCTCTACTCGCTGACGGGGCTGGTCACGCTGGCCGGCCTCCCCGTGATGGCGTTCCTCCGGTACCGCGCCGCGACGCCGCTGGTGCTCTGTGCGGGCTACGGATACCTCGTCGTCGCGACGCCGATTACGGGCCCCGGGACGCCGGCGGGCGAACCGGACCTCGTGCTCCTCCTGTGGCCGGGGTTCGCGATGCTCTATCTGCTCGGCGTCGGCATCGAACTCGGGGTCCGACGACGACTGCGTCGGCTCCCGTTCGGGTGACCGCCCTCAGGCGAAGGCGGCGTACCCGAACAGGAGACCGAAGTAGAGGACGACGAGAACGCCTAGGGCGACGATTCGGAACCGCCTGATGTCCGCCCGTTCCGCCTCCGTCGCCTCGACGAACGCCTCGCGCTCCGTATCGCTCAACGCAGTCTCGTGAGCCAGTCCCCGGTGGAGCGCCAGCAACCGCT
>JBEPXT010000147.1:0-8728 GCA_041641795.1 Salinigranum sp. | reverse complement strand
GGCCCGTGGCCGCACTATCTCCGTAGGTCAGCGTTTCGGCCGTCTCGCCACTGAGGTACTTCACCGTCGTGTTCTGTAGCGAGACGCTGCCAGAACCGGCGGCCATCCTCACTGTCAGGTTGAGACTGTCGACGTAGTTCTTGCTGTTGCTTTCGTTGACGATGCCGTGAACGCTCACGACGTCGACGCGATTCGTTACCTTGTTGACGCTCTGTTGACCGGCATCTTCGGCGGTCGCCTGCAGGAACCCGGCGGTGTTCACCAGGACGCCTGCGGCGATGGCCGCGACGAGGACCATCGCGATGAACACGATGAGGGTCCCGATACCAACTTGACCCCGGTCAGTTTGTTCTCGTTTCATCATAGTTGTGTGTTCGGTGGTCCACTCCGAGTCGCCCCGGCCAGGGACCAGTAGTTGTGACGACTGGAAGCCAGTACATAACGCTACGGCCCCGATTATCAGATGTGAAAGCGCATCGGGCTCCGAATAGTACGCAGGTTCTACGTGTCCGCACGCGTGACAAGAAATTCGAACCGGCCGTGTTTCGGGTCAGTTCATCAGGGTGGCCAGGACCGGTCGCCCGGGACGGAGACGTCCGGCACGAGACCGGTCCGGTGACTGGAGACGCCACTCGGAGATGCGGTTCGGCGCCGACGAAGACAGAGCGCCGTTGTCTCGACGCTCGGTCCCTCGGCGGTATCCCCCCTCGCTCACGCGGACCGTGTGACGTGCTGTCGTCGAACTCAATCGGTGGACATCTTGCGCCAGATGTCGTCGAGTTTCGCCTTCACTTCGGGACGCTCGGTGACGGAGATGGTGAACTCCTCTCCCTCGAAGTTCACGACGACTTCGTCGACCTGCCGCCGGTAGACGTTCGTCCGGCGGTGCTCGTCGGAGAGTACTCTGTCGTGCAGTTCGAGCAGTCCGGCGGCCGTGAGTTCCTCGATCCGCCGGTAGCACGTGGCAATCGGAATGTCGAGCATCTCGCTGAACTCCTGAGCAGAGTGTGGCTCCCCCGCCGCCCGCAGGATGTCCGGATTGTACTCGTTCCCCAGCGCCGCGAGAGTCCTGTCAGACTCCATATACGGTCTCCTGTTTGCGCGCAGGTGACGTGAATGTGTTGGTTCTGCCATCAGGTCCGATAACGGGAGAGTCTACCGCGACCCGCGGAGATTCGGTCCGACCGCCGTGTCGACAGCGGTCGGCGGTGCGCTTATTATTGCAGGTGCTGACCCTCTTCACATGGTCGGGGACTCGCGGGAGGACGACGACTCGGAAGAGGGAGTCGTCCGTCCGGAGGACCTGGATTTCACGGCCGACGAAAGGGTCGCCGAGCTCCGGTCGGGGCGGTACGTCATCGCGACCGGCGAGTCACGGCGACCGAACCTCGACGCCGACGGCTCTCGAACGGACGATGCCGGTCGGGACCCCGAGACGACCGCACCGGGTTCTGATGGGTCCGACCGCGAAGCCGGAACGGTGGACCTCGAAACGGCGCGGGAGCGCGTCGCAGAGCACGTCTCGGCGTTCGACGCGCCCCACGGGTTCGCCTTCACCGCGGCAGTAGACGGGACGGTTCACCACCACGAAGCGTTCTCCGGGGACCTGCCCGAGGTGTTCGGCGAGTTGCTCACCTGGTACGCGGACGTCGTCGGCGACGCGGAGACGCCGCCGGCCGAGGTTCTGGGGATTCTTCTCGCGGCGTCGGACCGGCCGGTTCGACTCCCGGTCGGCGCCCTCGAAAACGCACTCGACTCGCTGGACCTCGGTCCGGAGGACCGCATCGCGGACCTCCTCCGTGCGGCGACGGACGAGGGCGTCGCGTTCCCGGCCGACGACGACCAGTAGGGCGACCGAAGGCACAGGGACCTCGTTCTGATATCATCGGTGATAACCGAGTGCGAGGGTTTATGCGCCGGTTTTCGGAAGCTACCAACCATGACTAGCATCCTGGTGGTGGACGACTCCGCGTTCATGCGCAACCTCCTCAAGCAACTGCTCGAGGGGACCCACGAGGTCGTCGGCGAGGCGGAGAACGGCGTCGAAGCGGTCGAACTGTACCGGGAACTCGATCCCGACGTCGTGACGATGGACGTCGTGATGCCCATCCGAAACGGCATCGAGGCGACGACCGAGATAAAGTCGATGGACCCCGGGTCGGCGGTCATCATGTGTACCAGCGTGGGCCAGGAGGAGAAGATGCGGGAGGCGGTCGAAGCCGGCGCCGACGGCTACATCACCAAGCCGTTCCAGAAGCCCAACGTCCTGCAAGCCATCGCCGACGTCACGACCGGCGCATGAATCTGAACGTTCAGTCGCTCCGGACGTTCAGCCGCCTGGCCCACACCGGGGCAGAGCGGGCCGCCGCCTCGCTGTCCCAGATGAGCGGCCTGGGGACGCGCGTCGACGTCACGACCGTCGAACTCGGGTCGCGGGCCGACGTTCGCCGCGAACTCGAAGAGGTGGACGGGTTAGTCGGCGTCCGGATGGGGCTGTCCGGCGGTCTGGACGGCTCGGTGGTGCTGGCGTTCGACCGGGCGAACGCCGAACAGCTCGTCGAGAGCATCCTCCCCGGTCACGACGTGACGTCGGACGACGAACTCGTCGTCAGCGGGTTCGAGGAAGTCGGGAACATCATGCTCGGGGGGTTCGTCGACGGCTGGGCGGACTACCTCCAGACGGGCGTCGAACTGTCGACGCCGCGCTTCGAGGAGCGCGTCGGCGACGTAGTGACGCTGCTCCCCGAAGACCGCCGGTTCGAGCGGGTGCTCGTCTTTCGCAACCAGCTACGAGCGGCCACCGACTCCCTCAACTTCTTCCTGTTCATGCTGCCGACCGCCGAATCTGTCGGGACCATCGCCAGCGTGGAGGCCGGGGAGGAGACGCTTCCCCTCGAAGCGTTCACCGAGTTCGGCGAGATGATAGCCGACGGCGCCGAGGCCGCCTCCGAGCACGTGAGCGCGCTGACTGCCATTCCGACGGACGTCGAGGTCAGCGGGCTCAAGTTCGTTCCGGTCGAAGGGGTGCCCGCCCACGTCCCTGATGAGCCACGGACCGGCGTCGTCCTGGAGTTCGAGGGCCTTCCGAGCGGGTACATCGCCGTGCTGTTCGACGAGGAGTCGGCCGACAACGTCGCGGGCGCACTGCTCCCCGGCGGCGACGCCGTCACCGAGATGGAGGCGGAGATGCGCCAGAGCGCGATTCAGGAGATCGGAAACATCATCACCAGCGGGTTCGTCGACGGCTGGGCCGACGCACTGGCGACGAAAATCGAGATATCGCCGCCCACGTTCGTCCACGACCTGGGGCCGGCCATCGTCGACCCGCTCGTCACGGACCTCGCGCAGACCCAGGAGTACGCGTTTCTCATCGACTCCACCATCCGGACCCCCGACGACGAGTTCACCTGCGACATCTTCGCACTCCCGGACGAACACGAGTTGCGCCAGGCGCTGGACCACCTCGCGAACACGGCCGCCTGAACAGATGAAGGTGTACCGGAGCGACGAACCGCCGAGTCGGGGGGCCCGCGTCAAAGTCGGCCTGGCCGAACTCAACGTTCGCAGCGACGGGACCACGCTCGTGACTAGCGGCCTCGGTTCCTGCGTCGGCATCGCGCTGTACGACCCGGAGGCGGGCGTTCTCGGACTCGCCCACGCGATGCTCCCCAGCGTCGAGAACGCACCGAGCGACGACTGTACGGAACGGGAACGGACCGACCAGGCGGCAGCCACCGCCTCCCCGGACGGCGGTCGCTGTCGTGACTCGGCGAAGTACGTCGACACCGCGGTGCCGGCCCTGCTGGAGGCGATGGAGGAGGCCGGCGGCCGACGGCGCCGGATACGGGGGAAACTCGCCGGCGGGAGTACCATGTTCGAGTTCAACGCGCACGACGAGAGCATCGGGACGCGGAATGTCACCGCCGCGAGGCGCGCGCTCTCGCGCCTGGGTATCGAACTGGTCGCTGAAGACGTCGGCGGGAGCCACGGTCGGTCGCTCGAACTGCACGGTCCTGACGGCGAACTCCACGTTCGAAGCGCCGACCGGGGACGGAGCGTCATCTGACCGTCGGGCGTCGGTCGGCAGCCCCTCAGACCCAGTTATCTCGCGTGATATTCGGCGCGGGAGCTTTATACGGGCGTTCGGCCATTCCCCGAGTACCATGGCACCGGGCGGACATTCCGGCGGCGCGGGGTCGCGCGAACCGACCAGTGACGCCCGCCGCCGTCCCCGGCGTCCCGCGGCCGGCACGACCCGCGGCAACGGTGGAGGTGACCTTCGCACATGAGACTCAACCCGGAGCAGTACGACCCGGAAGAACTTCGACGAATGGCCGCCGGCGGACGGCGAGCGGAACGAGAGAACGGCCCTGGCGAGAACGGGTCGTTCGAGTTCGACGACGTCGTCGAAGCGCGAACCGGGTCCAGGTCCGGGGACGTCCTCCGCGCGAACCAGCTCGAACAGCTGTTCGTCCACCAGACTGCCGACGGCGAGGCCCTGGAGAAACCCTACCTGCAGCGAATCCCGGAGGAGTACGCGGCCGAGCGAGTCGTCTTCGACTGGCTCGAGTTTCTCGTACTCAAAGCCGGGTTCCGGCGCTCGATGGCCGCGCTCCGGTACTACCAGCAGATCGGCTGGATATCCGAGCGCGTCACGGCGCACTTACAGGAGTACCTGCTCGGGTTCACCGCAGACGTCGATACCACGCAGGAACTGGAGGTCACAGACCACCAGTTGAGCCTGGTCTACCTCGCCCGCCTGGCATCCATGACCCGATAGACCCATGGCTACCGACCCGACCCACACCGACCCAGCGGACGACGAACCGACTACCGACTCACCTGCATCGGCCGCCGCCGAACCGAATCGACTCCCGGTCGGCGTGAAACTCGGCAGCACCCGGACGGTGCTCTACTACCCGGACGTGGACGACGAACTGACTGCGGTCCGGACGCTCACCTGCATGGCGACCTACGAGGACGCGCTCACGGGCGCCGAGCGCGTCGTCTACGGAGAAGAGGCCGCCACGGAGTACCCGGACCGCGTGGAGTACATGCTCCGGTCCGGCCTCCCCGAGGACGACGAACGCGCGGACCTGGCGGCGACGTTCTTCGAGGAACTCGTCGAGAACCAGGGGCTGCCGGCGGACAGCGCCGTCGTCTACGCCATCCCGACCATCGACAACGAACCGGGGCTGGCGAACCTCTCGCGCGTCATCGAGAACAGCGGCGTGGGCGACTCGCTCGTCAGGAGCTTCCCCGAGTCGCTCTGTGGCGCCATCCCGGCGCTCGGCGACGACCTGGAGGCCGTCGAGCGAATCTTCGTCAGCGTGAACATGGGCTCGACGAACCTCGAAGCGAGCGCCTACCGCAACGGCGAGCAGCTGTCCCCCTACTCGACGGGGGCGGTCACCGGAAACGAGGTGGACCGTCGCATCGTGGGCTACATCGAGGAGGAGACCCAGGGCCGCGTGAAAGTCGACCGGGAGACGGCCCGCGAGTACAAGGAGGACCACGCCGACTTCGAGGCGTTCGAGCCGTTCACGGACGTCATCCAGCAACCCGGCGGCGGCGCCCACGAGTTCACCATCGAGCGGAGCGTCGTGGACGCCGTCGACGAGTACCTCGACGACGTCGTCGAGGAAGTTGCCAACGAGTTCCTCCCGCAACTCGCCAACGACCACATGAAGCCGTACCAGCTAGCGCTCTCGGAACCCGTCGTGGTCACCGGCGGCATGGCCTGCATCCCCGGCATCGTCGACGAGTTCGAGCGCCGACTGAGCGCCGAACTGCAGCGAGACGTGACAGCAGTCGCGCCCGAGCGCCCGGACCTGGCGGCCGCCGTCGGCGCCCAGCGCATCGCGGACCAGTTGACCTCGTACTGACCCGGAGCGACGCCGCACTCGTTTTCCGTTTTCGAACCGCCGAGCGGCTGGTCTCGACTGGACGGGCCGTCGGTCGCTCCCCGGCTACCGCTCGCCCTGCGAGGCCTGGAACGACCGGACCGCCTCCCGGTCGGGCAGCGCCGTCATCGCGCCGGCGGCCGTCGTCGCCTGGGCGGCCACCGCGTTGGCGAACGCCAGCGCCTCGGGGAGCGACTGCCCCTCCTGGAGGGCGACGATTGCCCCGGCGGTGAACGCGTCCCCGGCCCCCGTGGTGTCGACAGGCTCCACGTCGTAGCCGTCGTGCGTCTCCTCGATTTCGGCGTCGGTCCAGGGAGCGTCGGCCGTCGCGTAGGCGTATGACCCGGCCCCGCCGAGCGTCACGAAGGCGGTGTGAGGGCCCATCTCGCAGAGTTCGCGCGCAAGTTCGGCCGCGCCGTCGCCCGCGACCCCCGCGTCTTCGAGGTCCTCGGTCGACGCCTTCACTACGTCCGCCAGGCCGAAGGCCCGTCGGATGGAGTCGTCGTAGTCGAACTCGGTCCAGAGCTCCGCGCGCGCGTTCGGGTCGAAGGAAACGGTCGCGCCCCCTTCGCTCGCGCGCTCCATCAGGTCGTAGGTGGCCTCGCGCGACGGTTCGTCGGTGAGCGTCACGCCGCCGACGTGGACCCAGTCGACCTCCGACAGCGTCTCGTCGTCCACCGCGCCTGGTTCCATCCGCGTGTCCGCGGTGCCGTCCCGGTAGAAGCTGAACTCCCTGTCGGCGTCCTCGCCCAGGCTGACGAACGCGAGCGTCGTCTTCGCGTCGGGGTCCTGCGCGACGAAGTCGAGGGGTATCGACTCGGTTTCGAGCGTCTCGACCAGGAAGTCGCCGAACGGGTCGTCGCCGACGCGCGTCCACAGGAGCGGCGTGGCGTCGAGTCGCGCCATCCCGACGGCGACGTTGGTGGGTGCGCCGCCGGGTCGGCGGGAGAACGATTCGACCGCCTTCAGCCGCCCCGGTTCGTCGGGCAAGAAGTCGATGAGCATCTCTCCAGCGACGAGGATGTCGGACATGCACGGGTGTACGAGCAGGCGTCAATTGAAACCAGGGGCACCTACGCGCGTCATGGGACTGCTGCTCGCGTTCAGCGCGATCTACTCGCGCTCGGCGCCGTTCGTTCGCGGTCGGCAGTAATCACTTCCGGCCTGCGCTCGCCCGCGTCGCACCATTTATCCCCGGTGGTCTACTATCGAAACCTATGCCGCAGTGCGAGATGTGCGGCGCCGAGAAGGCGTCGCTCACCACCACGAAGGTCGAGGGTGCCGAGTTGCAGCTCTGCGACGACTGCAAGGGGTTCGGGACCGAGGTCCGGACCGAATCCAGTAGCTCCTCCTCGACGAAATACTCCACTTCGTCGAGCGGCTCCTCGGGGTCCTCCGGGTCGTCGGGGAGTGGTGGGGCGGCCGGATCCAGTTCGGGGGGGTCGAACCGACGTCGTCGCCGCGACATGTTCGACGACATGGACGAACTCGCCACCGACTACGACCAGCGCGTCCGCACGGCGCGCGAGGACCGCGGACTCACCCAGGAGGAACTCGCGAACAGACTGAACGAGAAGACGAGTCTCATCCGGAAAATCGAGCGGGGGGACGTCCTCCCGAGCGACGACGTCCAGAAGAAACTGGAGAAGGGACTCGAAATCAGCCTCACCGAAGGGACGGACACGGAGGACTCGGAGTGGTCCTCCGGGGAGTCGACGACCACCACTCTCGGCGACGTGGTCAAGCGCAAGGACTGACCCGGAACCCGCCCGGCGCGGGGCGCTTTCTCACGTCGAGGGGCCCGAACGCGCTTCGTACCCGTGACCGAGGACGACTGCCGCGACGTTGACCAGCAGGACCGCCGCGAACCAGACCGCTCGCTGCTGATTCAGGCCGGCGAGCGTCAACCCTACCAGCACGACGGGTAGCGGTATCGCCACCCAGAACGCCGTGCGTTCGACCGCGCTCCCGACCGACGCCGCGACCGACTCGACCAATCCGCGCAGCGGGTCAGTCTTCGCCGACCGGGGGAAGCGACTGGCGGGTGACTCGAGCGTAACTGCGCCTGCGACGTCGGCGACAGACCGGCCCAGTCGTCGCCCGAGGGAGCGGACGGGGGGTGTGATTCGGGTCATCGTGTTCTGGCGATAGAAAGTCAGGAAGACGAACTATTAGGTATAGGCTTCCTAACAGGACGTTAGGGGGTTTCTGACGCCCTGCAACGGTTCGAAGTTTCGAATCGACAGTTCGCCCCCGCTTCTCTTCCCGAACGTTCGTTAACGATTCGGGTCGGTTGTCCGACGCCAACCCCAGGGCACCGCGGGATGACAAACCTATATTGTCCTCCTCTGCGGACGTTGGCGTGTATGTTCATCCTGGTGAACCTCAAGGCGTATCCCTGCGACCCCATCGAAGTCGCAGAGGCCGCACGTGACGTAAGTGAGGAGTCCGGCGTCCGTATCGCAATCGCACCGCAGGCGGCCCACCTCGAACGCGTCGCGGAGACGGGGGTCGAGACGTGGGCCCAGCACGTCTCGCCGAACGACTACGGCAGCCACACCGGCAGCACGCTGGCAGAGGCCGTCGAGGAGGCGGGCGCCGTCGGCACCCTCATCAACCACTCGGAGAATCGGATGAAACTCGCCGACATCGACGCGTCGGTGCGGGCGGCCGAGCGTGCGGGCCTCGAAACCTGCGTCTGCGGGAACAATCCCGAACAGATCGGGGCGGTGACGAACCTGTCGCCCGACGCCGTGGCCGTGGAACCGCCGGAACTCATCGGCGGGGACGTCTCGGTCAGTTCGGCCGACCCGGACATCGTCAGG
>JBEPXT010000146.1:0-8796 GCA_041641795.1 Salinigranum sp. | reverse complement strand
GAGCGAACGAACTCGACGTACGTCATCTCGACGCTGTACGACAGCCACCGCGCCCTCCAGAGCTACAGCCTCGAAACGCTGCTCGACGTGCTCACCGACGAGTAATCGGTTCGTCCAGTTCCGTCCAGTTCCACACCTCCCCGCCTCGTATCACCGTCCGAGGCCGACGAGAGTTGCCCTCGGTCACCGTCCGAGGCCGACAGGCGGAGCCGTCACTCGTCGGCCGTCCACCCCTCCGCCCGGTCTCGCCACCGGCGCTGCTGGTCTCGCTCGGCGACGTGCGACAGGCCGTCCGCCAGGTCGGCGCGGACGGCGGATTCGAAGTCGACGACCTGCCGGTAGAACGTCGACTCGAACTCCTCGACGACTTCGTAGGACCAGCGGTCGCCGAGGACGCCCGCCGGGAGGAGCTGGTCTCTGAGCGTCTGGGCCGGGTCCTCCCGGCCGGCCTCCATGAAGAGACGCTCGGCCTCGGCGAAGTGGTCCATGGCGCGCCCGACGGCGTGGTGGAACGAGAGAAGGTGCCCGTACGCCCGGTGGACGTGCTCGGTCCCCAGCTGGAGTTCGTGGAGGGCGTCTCGCTCGCTCGCGTCGAGGTCGACTGACTCTGACATGGGGTACCGTTCGACACGGAGAGACAAAGACGACACGGCCCGGGGGCCGGTCAGCGATAGCTCTGGTAGAGCAACACCACAACCGCCACGGCGGCGAACAGGTCCGGCAGGAACGTGAACGGACCGAGGCCGGCCCCGCCGCGGTAGCCGAGGAGGAAGTACAGCAGCGGGTTCGCGGAGACGGCGTACGCGAACAGCGCCGCCGTGAACAGGAGGAGACTCCCCGTGAACGGGTTCGGGAGGTCGCGGTAGACCTGCACGTAACTCCAGCCGAGTCCGACCAGCAGGACCACGTTGAACGTGGCGACGAACGCCTTCACCTGCATGAGTCCCGTCAGGTCGGCGTACGGGCCGCCGCCCCTCGCTCCCGGGCCCATTCCGCCGCCGGGACCCATCCCGCCGCCCTGGCCCATCCCGCCGCCCGGGGCGACGACGGGGACGCCGACGGTGAGCGTCACCACCGTGGCGACGGCGAGCGCCAGACCCACCCACAGGAGCGTTCGCTCGAGTGCGTCGTTCATGGGTCACCCCGCAGGTCGGCCCGGCGAGCCACTTCGTCCAGTACGTCGATATTCTGTTCCATCCGGTCCGAGAGGAAGTACATCGTTCCGTAACCCTCACCCATTGTCGTCAGGACGTCGTTCTCCTCTAACAGTTCCAGGTGGTGGCGGACGGTCTTGTAATCGAGGTCCAGCGCCTTCGAGAGTTGATTCGCGTTCATCGGTTCCTCGCGGAGGGTTTCGATTATCCTGAGACGGTTCTTCCCGCCGCGAGCACCCCCGATGAGCCACCAGAGCACTTTCCGCATGTCCCGTAGGCCCTCCTACCGAGAGCGGTTACAAAAACAACTGGTTTCTGTCTCACCGGCCGATAATCGGGCGTTCACGGCGTCACCGGGGACCCACAGCGTCAGCAGGGTTCGCGGCGTCAGCCCTGGCGGGGGCAGTTGGGGCCGGTGCCGTCAGCGGGTCCCCAGGGACCGTGGCCGTGGCCGCGGTACTGGTGGCCGGTTCCGTCGGCGGGGGCGTCACCGCGGGCGTAGCCGGGGCCGTTCCCGCCGGCGCGGGGTCGGTCGCGGTCGGCGTACGGACCGAGTTCAGGGTCCTCGACGCCGAACGCTTCGAGCTTCGCCACGACGGTGGCGCGAACCTCGTCGGGGTCGGCGCCTTCGTCTATCTTCTCCAGGACCGCCTCCCGTATTTCGGTCATCTGTTCGTCGGTCAGGTCGAACCGCTCTTGGAAGACGTCGAGTCGTTCGTCGCCGGTCACCCAGGGGCTGTTCGAGCCGTCCATCGGGCGCGTTCCGTCGCCGGGTCTGTCTGCGGGCGCGGCCGCGGGACCGCCCTGCGCCGCCGCGAAGCCGGACACGAGGACGGCACCTGCGAGAGCGATTGCGAGCAGTGCGAGTGCGAGTTTCTTCATTTCAGTTCACCGTACAGGTACACCTACGACCGGCGAGGGCTTATAATTTCTACAGAATAAATACTGAATTAAATCCGGATTCCGACGGGGTTCGTCCGGAGTTAGACCCAAATTGACCCCGAATCGGCTGCCCGCGGCGCCTCACTCGGCGCGCGGGGACTCGCCGTCCGAACGGTCGGTCCCGGCCGACGGGTGGGACGAGTCGAACCCGTCCCGGGTCCCGGGGAAGAAATCCATCGGCGGAAACGCCTCCAGGCTGGCGATGTAGAACAGCAGTCCCGTGAGCGTGTGGGGCTGCGAGACCACGGAGACGACGTCGCCGCCCTCCCGAATCCACGCCTCACCCAGCACGTGCGTGTCGGGGGTCGCGTGCTGGTGGGCGACCCACCGAATTCCCTCCCGGACCCTGGCCATTCGCTCGGGGTCGTCCCCCCAGGCCTTCGCGAGTGCGACGAGCGCCTTGGTCTCGTAGAGTCCCGACGTCCTGTTGCCCGCTTCCGGTTCCCCGAACGACGGTTCGACCGCGTCCCAGACGTGTTCGAGGTGGCGCTGCATCCGGTCGGACTGGAACTGCCCGAAGCCGGCCGGCCAGTAGATGGTCGGGTCGCCGCGCGCACCCGGAATCAGGGGGAGCGCGCGGAGCGCATCCGGGACGAGCGGGTGTTCGAGGATTCTGTCGATGAGGCCCAGTCCCCGGCTGTACGCCCCGACCTCCGGGTTCCAGAGGTGGGTCTCGATTGCGTCTGCGAGTTCGTCGCGCCGGGACTCGAACCGGGCGCGGTCTCTGGCCTCGTCCAGCGCCCGGGCCGCCTTGACCGCCGAATCGAGCGCCAGCCAGACGGCGCTGGCCCCGAGGACGGTTCGCGTCGGGAGGAGGTTGTCGTCCTCGTGGGCGCGCCTGTGGAGTCCGGTGTCCGGGTCGCGGAAGTTCACCAGGAAGTCGGCGGTCCGGCGAATCGCGGGGTAGACCTCGCGGAGGTAGTCGGTCGCGCCCGTCACCCGGTAGTGGTCCCACAGCGTCCAGACGGCGTACGCGGTCTGGTCTATCTCCCAGGGAATCGGACCGGCCTCGACCCCGTCCGCGTAGTAGTTCATCGCCCAGGTTCCCGCCGGGACGATGGCCGAACCGAGGACTTTCAGACCGGACTGCTCCTGGAGCGAGGCGTACCACCGGTTCCGCTTTCGGACCCAGTCGCTCCGGCCGACGAGGTCCAGGACGTGATTGACGAACGCGCCGTCCCGCGGCCAGTCCTGTGCGTAGGGGCTCTGCGAGGCGATGGAGGCCACGACGGCGCCGGACTTCGGGTCGTAGTTCGTCACGAGCGTCAGCAGGGCCCGGCGCGCGACGGCCCTGACCGTCTCGTCGTCGGTGTTCGGCAGGGGCGCCGACCGGAGGACGTGCTCGAACCACTCGCGCTTTGCCGCGCGGACGGCGGCGGGGTCTCGCTCCCGCGCCGCCGCGAGCGTCCGCCGCGCCTCGCTGACCGGGCCCGCTGCGGCGAACCGAACCGTCTCGGACGCCTCGTCGTCCGCGAACGTCAGGTCCCGGGCGAGCAGCGCCGTCGGGACCCCCTCGACCACGAGGTTCCCCGGAAGCGGGTCGCAGGTCGCCGCGTCGTAGGCGTCGCGGTCGTCGCGGACCGGCGAGTCGGACCCCGTCCGGGTCGACCCGTCGTCGACGCCGACCTGCCACTCGTCGGCGGGGCCGTCGAACCCGACGGCGACTGCCACTTCCTGACGCGTGTCCGTGGAGCCGTCGACCCCGCTCTTCGAGAAGACCACGGCGCTCGCGTCCGGGTGGTACCGGGCCCGGGTGCCGGCGATTCGCCGTTCGAGGTCCTGCAGCGGCCCCCACGCGGTTTTCGAGACGGAGAGGTCGAAGTTGGCGAACGTCAGCAGCGTCGCGGACTGGACGGGCGAGTCCGCCGACCGGGTCACCGTCACGTCCCGGACGAGCACGTCCTCGTCGGGCGCGACGACGTCCCGCACCGTCGCCGTGAGGCCCAGCGTCGGTTCGCGGTGGCTCGTGCGGACGGCGTCGGAGTCCTCCGTGTCGTACCGCTGGTCCGTCTCCCAGTCGCGCAGCCAGCAGGTTCGCGTGCCGTCCGCCGTCCGAACCCGGAGCCCCAGGAACGCCCCCTCGTTCTCCGCCGCGCCGAACCGGGGTCGGTCCCGGCCGGTCGTGTGGTACTGCACCTGGTTGTAGTACGACGGCCGCGGCCACCGGAAGACGGTGACCGTCCCCCGACGGTCGAAGGCGACGGTGAGCGACTGGTTGCCCGACTGGGCGTTGATGGCCGTCGGCCCGTATATCTCGGGCGGCCCCGCGAGCGTGGACACCGGCAACAGTTCTCGAATGCGCGCGCCGAGGGAACCCCGAATCATCAGCTATGGTATGGGCTCGCAAGGGAAGAACGTGACCCCCGCGGCGGCGGATATCGACAGGTCGGTGATAGTATCGCTGCAGTCCACCGCGCCGAACCCGGACCGCCCGGGACGCTTTTGCTGAACACGGGTGAACGACAGGACCAGTATGCGCGACGCACCCACGGGGACCGGGGAGGCGCCGGAGATGCGCACAGTCGGCGTCCTCGGCGGCATGAGCAGCGCCTCGACGACCGAGTACTACGAACGTCTCAACCGGCGGGTCAACGAGGAACTCGGGGGGCACCACGGGGCCGACGTGCTGGTCTACAGCGTGGACTTCGCGGACGTCGAGGGGTTCATCCGGACGAGAGACTGGGCGGCGGCCGGCCGGTACCTGGCCGACGCGGCCAGGCGACTCGAACGCGGCGGCGCCGCCTTCGTCGTCATGGCGACGAACACCATGCACCGGGTGGCACCCGCCATCACCGCGTCGCTCTCGGTTCCCTTCGTTCACATCGTGGACGTTGCCGCCGACGCGATTACCGACCGGGGACTCGACACGGTCGGCGTCCTCGGGACGCAGGCGACCATGGAGGCGGCGTTCTACCGCGACCGGTTCGCGTCCCACGGCGTCGACGTGGTCGTTCCCGACGCGGCCGACCGTGAGCGCGTCGACCGCATCGTCTTCGACGAACTGACCGCCGGGACGGTCCGCGAGTCGTCGCGCGAGACGTACCTGGAGGTCATGGACGCGCTGGTCGACCGGGGGGCGGAGGGAATCGTCCTCGGCTGTACGGAAATCGAGATGCTCGTCGGGCCGTCGGACTTCGAGCGCCGCCCACTGTTCGACACCACGGCGCTCCACGTCGAGCGCGCGGTCGAACTGAGCCTCGGGACGCGACCGATGCCGGAGTGACCGCCCGGAGGCGACGACTGGAGTGACCGCCCGCCAGCGACGACCGGAGCGATTGCTCCGCGGCGACGGACTGGGGGCGCTCCCGCGGGCGAGGGCGAAAGCGACGAACCCAAGCGGCGCGACTCGCAATGCAGGGCCACATGGACATCCGATTCCTCGGCGGCGCCCGCGAGGTGGGCCGGAGCGCCATCCTCGTCAACGACCGTCTCCTCCTCGACTACGGGACGCTGACCGGGAATCCGCCGCAGTTTCCGGTGGCGTCGCCGGACCCCGACGCGGTAGTCGTCAGCCACGGCCACCTCGACCACGTCGGGTCGATTCCGTCGCTCCTCTCCGGCGACCGGCGCCCCCCGATTCACTGGACGCCGCCGACGCGCGAACTCGCCCTGACGCTCGCCCGCGACACGCTGAAACTGCACGGCGGCACCTACGACTGTCCGTTCACCGAGGAGGAGGTGCGACGGGTCACGGAGGTGTCGGAAACCCACGGCTACCGCGAGACGTTCGAGGCGGCGGGCCACGAGGTGACGTTCTTCGACGCCGGCCACATCCCGGGGAGCGCGCACGTCCTCGTCGACGACGGCGAGACCAGACTCTTCTACACAGCCGACTTCCACACCGACGACCAGCGACTCGTGTCGGCCTCGACGGCCCGCCCCGACGCCGACGTCGTCGTCTGCGAGAGCACGTACTCCGACGTCGAACACGAATCCCGACGGCGACTCGAAGAGCGGTTCGCCGAGAGCGTCAGGACGACGCTCTGGCAGGGCGGAACCGTCGTCGTGCCCGCGTTCGCCATCGGCCGAACCCAGGAGATGCTGCTGGTCTGTGAGGCCCACGACCTGGACTGCTACGTCGACGGGATGGGGACGCAGGTGACGCGGATGCTGCGCCGGCACCCGGAGTTCGTCCGCGACGGCGAGGCCCTCCGGCGGGCGACGTCCAACGCCCGCTTCGTCACCGGCCGGGACGGCCAGCGAAAGCGCATCGCCGCACAGAACACGGTCATCGTGACGACCAGCGGGATGCTCTCGGGCGGACCGGCGATGACGTACGTTCCCGAGATTCGGTCGAACCCGACGAACAAGATTACCCTCACCGGCTACCAGGTCGAGGGCACCCCGGGACGCGAACTGCTCGAAACCGGCCGGGCGGAGATAGACGGCCGGGTGATGCCCGTGAGCGCACAGGTCGAGTGGTACGACTTCTCGGCGCACGCCGACCGCGACGGACTCCGCTCGCTGCTCGACGACTACCGGGGCAGTCGCGTCCTCGTCAACCACGGCGACCGGTGTGCGGCGTTCGCCGAGGAACTCGTCGCCGACGGGTTCGACGCCTCGGCCCCGGAACTGGGCGACACGGTATCCGCGTAAGCGGCCCCGGTCCGTCACCGTCGCGGACTGGGACGGGCCTAGTCGGTCGCCGTCGCGGACTGGGCGCGCCCCCGCGTGGTCGCTCGGGGCCGCCGGACCGGCGAGACGAGCACCCAGAGCACTCCGGCGGCGAGAGCGAGGCTCACCCCGGCCCAGGGCAGGAAATCGACGGCGCCGAGCAGTTCGGTCCCCCACCCGGCGACTAGCCGGAGAAGGATGATCGCAACCGGGAGAAAGAACCCAGACGTGTTCGTTATCCGAAATAGGTAGTAGCGACGGATGACTCGCCGCGATTTCACGTTTTCGAGTACTGTACGAGCCACAATAACGGCTTGCGAAAATTCGTTTTTGTAATACTTCGTACTGTTTCTCCTCGAGGGTCGGCAGCGACGTCCGCCGTGGGTCTAGATTGCGACGGCAGGCGTCGGTTCAGACGACCGCACCGACCGACGGTTCAGGCGGCCGCATCTGCAGGTCCCCCCAGTCGGGGGCGAGGACCGCACCTATTTGAAGGATGACCGGACCAGACCCCCCGTGACCTGACGACGGACGCGGGATGGCCCAGGCGGGAGTCCGACGCACCATCTCGCGGAACGACGGCGTCGGCTGTTCGCCACCGTTCGTCGGTCCGCAGGAACCGACCGCCTCCGCGGGTTCGACGCGCCGCAGGCGGTCACTCCCTTGGATAGCGGCGGACCTGGAACGGTTCGTACCCCCCGTAGGCCACGTCGAGCGACCCGAGCCACCAGTTCCACCGCCCGGCGACGGACGTGCCGGCCGGCGCGTCGGACAGATTGTCGAGTATCTCCTCCACCGTCAGCGGCACGCCCCGGTCGTCCTGCACCTTCCCGGAGTCGGCCAGGTCCCTCGCCTGGCGCGCAACCGCCCGTCGCTCGCCCGCTGTGCCGCCGAACTCGCGTTCCAGCGCCGTCGCCAGCGCCTCGGGGTCCAGGCTCATTCCCACCACTCGCTCCGCCGGTCGCGGTAGTCGGCGTCGCGGAACGGCGGCGGCTTCTCCGCGTCGTCCTCGGCCCCGAAGACGTGCGCCAGCCAGTAGCCCACGTGCCAGCCGACCGCCTCGGTGTCGACGCCCACCAGGTCGATTGCGAGGTACTCGTAGCGTTCGATAGCTCCGTCGCCGTCCGGGTCAGGGCCGTTGACCGTCCAGCAGGACCCGCCGCCGGACCCGCAGGCCGACGTCTCGGCGTAGCGGACGACGATGTCCGCCTCGCTCGCGTTCGACACCGTCTCGAACGTCAGGTTCGACGGCATCCCCGGCGGGTCGTCCTCGTAGTACGCGAGGGCGTGGCGGACCTGCGTCCGTGCGGCCGCCGGGTCGGGCGCGCCCTCGACGTCGATAGCGACGGTGAACGCGCCGTCGGCCCAGGGGAAGTCGCGCTCGGTCGCGTTCGGTTGCGGACGGGTGTACAGCACCGTCTCGGCCTGCATAACTCTCGCGGGGGCGTCCGCGTGCGTGAGCCCCAGCGCGTGCCCGAACTCGTGTTGCAGGACCAGGACGGTCGACTCGTCGGAGAGGCCGCTACGGACCCAGATAGACTCGGGGCGGTCGATCTGTCTCGCGTCCCGGACGAGCGGCGCGCAGCCGGCGGCATCGCCCACGCCGCCGCAGTCCGGTATCTCGTCGACGAACCGCACGACGATGTCGGGTCGGTCGGCGTCCGGGACGACCCGGTACTCGACCTCGTAGCCTGCGTACCGCTCGGCGTTCGACTCCCAGTAGGCCGCCGCCGACTGGACGAAGGGCGTGACGTTCCGCGACCGCTCGGCGTCGGCCTCGATTGCGACCACCACCGGGTCCGACCCCCAGGGACTGACCCGGTCTGTGGCAGACGGGGGCGGCGTCTCGCTGCGTCGGTCGGTCGTCGGGGCGTCGGTCATCGGCGTCGCGTCGGCCGGTGCCGGCGTCGACGCGTCGAAGCCCCCGACCGGCGCGAGGCATCCGGCGGCGAGCACGAGGACGGTGAGCGCCGCGACCAGGAGGCGTCCACGGCGCCGTTCTCGGCCGGCCGACGACCCGCGTGGAGGCGTGTCCGCGTCCTCGGTCATTGCCGGAGCCTTGCTCTCGTCGCGTATTAACTACACT
>JBEPXT010000145.1:0-8910 GCA_041641795.1 Salinigranum sp. | reverse complement strand
CGGCGAGCGCTTTCACGAGTTCGCTCGCCGCGGACGGGTCGAAGGCGCCGGGGTCGCCGGGGTGAGCGCCGAGGAACACGCTGGGGAAGACGCCGAACAGTACCGACGGAAGCGCGGCGACGACGAGGGCGGCCGCGAGGGTCGGCGGGGCGGGTGCGACCGACAGCGGTTCGGGTGCCGGCCGCGCGAACGCGTAGTACCCGAACTTGACGAACGACAGTACGGTGCCCACGCTCCCGACGACGAGCACCCACCAGAGGAGGTCCCCGCCCGCACTCTCGACGGCCTTCGTCACCAGCCCCTTGCTGACGTACCCCGAGAACCCGGGGACGCCGGTGATTGCGAGTGCGGCGACGAGGAACGCCCCCAGCGTGACGGGCATCTGTCGGCCGAGGCCGCCGAGTCGCTTGAGCGACCCCTCCCCGGTCCGGACCAGGATGGCGCCGGCGACCATGAACAGCAGCCCCTTGTAGAGGACGTTGGCGGTGAGGTGGGCGAACGCGCCGTTGAGACCGGCGGCCGTCCCGACGCCGATGGCGACTGTCATGTACCCCACCTGCGAGATGATGTGGTACGACAGCAGGCGGCGCATGTCGGTCTGGAGTATCGCCTGGCTCACCCCGTAGATGACCATCGCGCCCCCCATCCACGCGACGAACGCGTGGCCGTCCGGGGCGAGGCGGGCCAGCAGATAGACGGCGACTTTCGTCGTGAACCCGGCCAGCACGACGCTCGCCGCGACGTGGGGCCGCGAGTAGGTCTCGGGCAGCCACGCGTGCAGGCCGACGAACCCGAGGTTGACGCCGACGCCCGCCAGCGCCAGCGACGTCGGGAGGCCTCCCGTGAAACCGCCGTCATAGACGAACGTCCCCGCCGCGGCGTAGTGGAGCGCGACGGCCGCGACGAGGAACGTCCCGCCGACGAGGTGGTAGACCGCGTACCGGAACGCCGGCCGCACCGCGTCGCCACCGTGGTGCCAGACGAGCACCGTCGCGGTGGCGGCGAGCAGTTCCCACGCGACGAGCAGCGTCAGCCAGTCGCCGGCGAGCACCGCCGCCGCGCCCGCGCCCATGTAGAGCAGCGAGTACGCAGTCTGCCGGGCGTCGGCGCCGGTCCCGTGGGCGTAGAGAACGTTCAGGGCGGCGACGAAGCCGAACAGCGCGGCGACCGGTCTGGTGAGCGAGTCGACCCGGTAGAGGACCTGCTCGAAGCCGAACGGGGCGACGGCGACGCCCGACCCGACCGGCGCGGTCAGCACCCACGGCACCGTGAGCCCCGTGAGGACCACGGCCGCCGCTGTCCCGACGCGGCGCGACGCCACCAGGACGGCGACGACAGCGAGGAGGTACAGCACCCACGGCGGGACGGCCCACAGCAGGTCGGTCATCCGAACACCTCCGCCACCGCCGCCGTCGCGAGGTCCCAGAACGGGGTCGCCGTGGGTACCAGTCCGAGGAGGACGGCGCTCCCGACGGTGACGAGCACCGGGACCAGCAGGAACGGCGACGTTTCCCGCCCGAGAGTCCGACGCTCCCAGGGCAGGTCGGGGGCGAAGCCGCCGTCAGTCGCGTGGGGTGGCGCGAACGCGTGCCTGCTCTCGCCGGTGTCGGCGCCGCGACGCCCGAAGAACGCGACGTAGATTATCGGCCAGAAGTACAGCAGCTTCAGCAGTCCGGCCAGGAGGAACGCCACGACGAAGACGGGGTGCGGACTCCCCGCCGCGCCGAGGACGAGGTGGAACTTGCTCACGAAGCCCGCGACCAGCGGGAACCCGACGAGACCGGCCGCCGCGACCGCAAAGGCGGTCATCGCCGCGGGGAGGCGCCGCCCGACGCCGGCGAGGTCGGAGACGTACTTCTCACCCGTCTCCGCGTAGACGACCCCCGCGACGAGGAACAGCGTTATCTTCATGAACGCGTGGGCGACGACGTGGAGGAACGCGCCGAACACGGCGACGGGCGTCGCCAGCGCGAGTCCGAGTGCGATGTACGACAGCTGACTCACCGTCGAGTACGCGAGGCCGCGCTTGAGGTTGTCCTGGCGAAGCCCGACTACGCCGGCCAGCACCATCGTGACGGCGGCGGCCACCGCCAGCGGCAGGCCCACGCCGAGGTCCCAGGTCGTCTCCGGCCCGAACACGTAGAGAACGGTCCGCGCGAGCGCGAAGACGCCGCTCTTGACGACGGCGACGGCGTGCAACAGCCCCGACACCGGCGTCGGCGCGACCATCGCGGCCGGGAGCCACCCGTGGAGGGGCATTATCGCCGTCTTGACCCCGAAGCCGACAACGAGGAGGGCGAACGCCGCACGGGCGAGCGTCGGGTCCGCGGACGCCAGTGCGTCGATGCCGCCGCCGGCGAACGTGACGGTGCCCGTCAGCGTCCCCACGAGCAGAATACCGCCCAGCGCGACGACGCCCCCGCCCAGCGTGTACGCGACGTAGGTCCGCCCAGCGCGGCGGGCCTCGCTCGTCCCCGCGTGGACGACGAGCGGGTAGGTCGCCAGCGTCAGCAGTTCGTAGAAGACGAACAGCGTGAGGAGGTTGGCGGCGAAGGCGACGCCCATCGTGGTGGCGATGCTCGCCGCGAAGGCGGCGAAGTACCGCGTCTGTGCGGCCTCGCCGACTGCGCGGACGTATCCGACGCTGTAGACGCTGGTCACGAGCCACAGCGTCGCCGCCAGCAGCGCGAACAGCAGGCCGGCGGCGTCCGCCCGGAGCCCGAGTGTGATACCCGCCACCGTCCCCAGCGAGGCGACGTGCGTCGCGCCCGTCTGGACCATGAGCCACACGACGCCGAGCGTCCCGGCCGCCGCGAGGAGCGTCCAGGCCTCGCGGACCGCGGGTCGCGCCCGCGAGGCGTAGAGCAACGGAATCGCGAGGGCCGGGAGTAACACCGCGGCGAGGGGGAGCGCCGACGCGACGTCGGTCACAGCCACCCCTCCACGACCGGGGCTATCCACGCCGCCAGCGCCGTCGACCCCAGGCCGAGCAGGACGACGATGGCCGCGGCAGCGACGACTATCCCCACGGCGCCCGGGAGGGCGTCCTCGCTCGGCCGCCCGCCGTCGGCCACCGCGACGTCTTTCGCGTCGTCGACTCCCTGGGACAGGCGTTCGACGACGCGACCGGCGTATGCGAGCGACAGCAGCGTGCTCAGGAGGACCACGGCCGCGACGGCCCAGGCGCCCTCCTCGACGGCGGCGAGGCCCAGGTACCACTTGCCGGCGAACCCCGCCGTCGGCGGCAGGCCGACGAGCGAGGTGAAGGCGACGGCGACGGCGGCGGCGGTCAGGGGAGCCTCGCGTCCGAGTCCCGCGAACTGCTCGACGGTGGTCGCCCGGAACTCGCGCTCGAAGACTCCCGCCGCGACGAACAGTCCCCCCTTGGCGACGGCGTGACCGACCAGCAGGACGAGTGCGCCGGTCACCGCGAGGGGCGTCGCCAGCGCGAGGCCGACCACGACGAGGCCGAACTGGAGGACCGAGGAGAGCGCGAGGAGGCGCCTGAGGTTCGACTGCCGGAGCGTGAGGTAGCCGCCGGCGGCGACGCTGACCACGCCCGCTGCGAGGAGACCGGTCTGGACGGCCGGCACCGCCTCGAAGAACGACGCCGTGAACACGCCGAACACGACGCGAGCGAGCGCGTACCCGGGGACCGTCGACCCGAGCGTGGCGAGCAGCGCGCTCACGTCGAGTGGCGCTTCGGCGTACGCGTCGGGCTTCCACGCGTGGAGCGGAAACAGTGCGAGTTTCACGCCCAGGCCGAGCACCACGAAGACGAACGACGCGACGACCAGCGGCGAGTCGTACCCGGCGGCGGCCAGTCCGGGGCGAAGGTCGGCCATCGCCAGGGTCCCGGTGGCGACGTAGGCGTAACCGACGCCGAGGAGGTAGAACGTCGCGCCGACGGTGCCGACCAGCAGGTAGTTCAGCGCGGCGAGCGCGGCGGTCCCTCCGCGGCGAGTCGCCACCAGCGCGTAGGCCGCGAGGCCCGATATCTCGAGGAACACGTAGAGGTTGAACACGTCCGCGGTGACACAGACGCCGGTCATGCCGGCGACGAACAGAACCCACAGGCTGTCCCCCGGCCCCGTGGCGTCGGTTCGGACAGTCATGTACAGCGCGGCCCCGCTGACCGCGACGAGGAGGACGAACACGCTCGACACCTGGTCGACGAGCAGGCCGATGCCGTACGCGGCGGGCAGGCCGCCGACCACGTACGCGACCGGGCCGCTCGTGGCGACGACCGCGACGACGGCCAGTGCGAGGCCCACCTGCGCCAGGAGGACGCCGACCGTCGCGCGCCGGGCGAGGTCCGGCCTGGACCCCCCGAGGACGAACGGGACGAGCGACCCGAGCAGCGGGACGGCGACCAGCAGCGCCGGGAGGTGCATCACGACCGGCGCGCCTCCCGAATCGCGTCCTCGTCGAAGCTGCCGTACTCCTCGTAGATCCGGACGACGAGCGCCAGCGCGACGGCGGTGACGCTCACGCCGACGACGATGGCCGTCAGGATGAGGACGTGGGGCAACGGGTTGACGAACGGCCCCTCGGCCGAGAGCAGGGGCGCGCGCCCGTCCGACCGGAACGCGCTGGCGACGATAAACAGGAAGACGCCCGTCTGGAACAGGTTCAGCCCGACGACTTTCTTGACGAGGTTCCCGTCGTCGACGAGGACGAACAGGCCGACGCCCACGAGCAGCGCGTAGAGGACGTACGCGCCGCGGGAGACCACCAGCGTCTCGACTGTCGTCATCGCCGCGCACTCCCGTCCTCGGTCCGACTCCCGTCGCTACCCAGGGCCACGAACAGCACGACGACGACGCCCGCGACGGTGGCGCCGATGCCGAGTTCTATCGCTTCCGTGGCGTACACCGACGCCTTCGGAACCGGGAGGACGTCGAACTGCAAGAACGCGCCGCCCGCCGCGACGCCAGCGAGGGCGACGGCGCCGAAGACGACCGGTCCGGCGCCGACCAGAGCGAGGAGACGACGACGGGTGAGCCACGCCTCGGTGGCGCGAACGCCGAAGGCGAACGCGAGCGTCACCACCACCGCGGCGGCGACGACGCCGCCCTGGAAGCCCCCGCCGACGGATGCCGTCCCGTGGAAGAGTGTGAACAGGGCGAACGTCAGCACGAACGGCGAGAGGAGGCGCACCGTCGTGGTGACCACCGGACTGCCAGGGGCGGCGGGGCGATTCACACCACCACCTCCCGGCCCAGGACCGCGAGAACCGCGACGGCGGCGGCGAAGACGACGGCTATCTCCCCGAACGTGTCGAACCCGCGGTAGACGACGAGCACCGCCGTCACCACGTTGTCGATGCCTCGCTCGGCGGAGTCCGCGAGGTAGAACTCGGTGACGGGTCCGAACGCGGGCGTCTCGGACGCGCCGACGGGCGGCAGCGCCGGAACGGTGAAGAGTATCCCGGCCGTCACGAGCGCCGCGACGGCGACGGACTGGGGTCGCACCCGCCGCCGGGAGTCTCGCTCCTCGTCGGTGACCGCGACCCGCTCTGCGTGGCGCTCGCTACCGGCGCGTGAGCGCCTGACCAGCAGCAGGAACAGCGCCGTCGTCACGCCGGCACCGACCGCCGCCTCCGTGAGGGCGACGTCGGGAGCCCGGAAGAGCACCCACACCATCGCCAGGCCGAGGCTGTAGGCGCCGAACGCGATGACGGCGGTCAGCGGCCGTCGCGCCGCCGCGGTGACGACGGCGGTCACGAACACGAGGGCGAACAGGCCGGCGAGGAGGGCCGTCTCGGGGGTCACCGCTCGGTCCTCCCGGCGGCGTCGCCCGCTCCCCTCACCCCGACATCACCGTCTCTCCGCCCCGCCGAATCGCCCTCCCGAGTCCAGGGCGTCAGCCCGGACAGCACCGCCGCCCGGACGACGGCGTGGGCCGCGGTGGGGCCAGTCACGAGGACGAACACCGCGAGAAGGCCCACTTTCACCGCCTCGGCGCCGGTGCCGAACGCGAGGCCCGCGGCCGCCAGGCCCAGGAGCGCACCGAGCGTCTCGCTCTTGGAGGCGGCGTGGGACCGGGCGAACACGTCCGGGAGGCGGGCGAACCCGACCACCGCGACGAGCGAGAAGAAGACGCTCGCGGCGAGCAGCGCGAGCACCGTCGCCTCTGTCGGCGTCACGACACCCCACCCCGCTCGATGGAGACGCGGGCGAGGCCCAGCGAGAGAACGAAGTTCAACAGCGCGTAGACCAGCGCCACGTCGAGGAACCCGGGTTCGTCCAGCGCCGCGGCCAGGAGTGCGATGACCACCACGGTTCCGGTTCCGACGACGTTCACGGCGACGACGCGGTCCCAGGTGGTGGGTCCGACGACGACGCGCCAGAACAGGGCGACTGCGAGGACCACGAGCGCCGTCGCGCCCACCAGCAGCCCAGCCGAGAGGAGCGGCGTCGTCACGGCCGCACTCCCGTCGCTCGCTCGTCGGTCGCCGCCCCGGTGACGAAGGCCGCAGAGCGCGCGAGTCCGCCCTCCAGCAGTTCGGTTCTGCTGGCCTCGGTGAGCGCGTGTACCACCAGTTCGTCGTCGACCACGTCGACTGTCACCGTGCCCGGGGTGAGGGTGATGCTGTTGGCCAGCAGCGCCCTGGCGACCGCTCCCTCTGGCGCCGGAATCCGCACCACCGCCGGGTCGATGGGGAGTCGCGGGTTCAGCACGACGGCCGTCAGCGAGAGGTTGGCCCGCACGACGGCCAACAGCAGCATCGGGAGGAACGCGAGCGCTCGCAGGAGAGACGTAGCGGTCCCCCGCGACGGCGGCCGCTCGAAGGTGACGCCACCGAGAACGGCGGCGACGACGGCCGCGCTCGCCAGTCCGGTCACGAGGTCGAACGGGTCAGTCGCATCGCCGAGCACGAGGTAGAACGCGAACGCGACGAGGGCCGTTCCCCCGAACCGTGCTACCCGCTGGCGCCGCGTCTCCGGGGTGTCCGCGGCGGACAGACGGGACCGGGTTCCGCTGCCGCCCCCGTCTGAGCGAGTCTGGTCGGCCGGGTATTTTTTCACAGACTGGTAATAAACCTCTGAGTATTTGACCATGCCGGTACTTTCCGGAGAACTTATTGCGATGTGTGGCCAGAAATATAGTATGCGCCTGAAACACAGTCTCACACTGTCGGTCGCCGGCCTCGGCCACGGTCGTCTCGGACCGGGTCGCGACTCCACTGTCTCGCGTCCGAAGAGTCGCGGGGTCCGACGGGGGGCCAGACCCGGGCTACGAGGACCGGTGGCGATGCGGGGTGAGAGCGCTCCGACGCCCGGTCGGCTCTGGTTGCTGCTGACCGGCCTCCTGCTCGTGACCATGCCGGCGGTCACCCTGGTCGTTGCCTTCGTCGCGCTGTCTGCGACACAGAGCGTCGTCGTGGAGCGAATCACGCTCGTCGAGGCCGTCGAACTGTATCTCGTGGAACTGGTCGCGTTCGGGGCGTTCAGCTACCTGCTCTACCGGCTCACGATGTACACGATGCGCAAGGAGGCGGCGGCCGCCGAGCAGAGAGCATCCTCCGAGACGCCGTCGACCGAGCGTCCACAGACCGTCGACGAATCGGTCGTGCGCGAGTAACTCTCTCTCCCCGACAGGATTCGCACGTCGTGCCGACGCTCGCGGCCCCACGGCGTCAGGTCGGCGTCCCGAGGACCCCGACGGTGTCGACGCCGGTCACCGCGAACCGGGCGCCGCCCATCTCGCTGTGGGACGCGCGAATCTCCCAGCCGTGCGCCCTGACGATGTCGGCGACGATGTTCAATCCGAGACCCGTGCCTGCGTCGCTCGTGGTGTACCCGGCCTCGAACACCGCGTCCAGTTCGGCCTCCGAGATGCCGGGCCCGTCGTCCTCGACGACGAACCCGTCACGCGAGGGCGATGTGCGCACCCGGATGGTGACGCCGTCGCGACCGTGCTGGACGGCGTTCCGAAAGAGATTCTCGAACACCTGCTGGAGCCGGTCGGGGTGGGCGACGACGTCCGGGCCGGAGTCGACGTCGAGGCTCGCGTTCCGGGTGGCAACCGTCGCCCAGGACGTCCGGGCCACCGCCGCCAGGTCGACCGGGACGAGTTCGTCGACGTCGAGTACCTGTCCCTGCTGGGCCATCGCCAGCACGTCCTCGATAATCGCGCTCATTCGCTCGTGGGCCGTCTCGACGGGGGCGAGGTGTCCGGTGTCGCCGGTTTCCAGGGCCAGCGCCGTGCGGCCCTGGGCGACGTTCAGCGGGTTCCGCAGGTCGTGGGAGATGACGCCCGCGAACTGTTCGAGGCGGTCGTTCTGGCGTTCGAGTTCGCGCTCGCGGTGGACCTGCGCCAGCGCGTGGGCGAGCACGTCTCCCGCACGCTGGAGCGTCGTCATCGTCGCCTCGTCCCACTCGCGGCGCTGGGACACCGTATCGAACGCGAGGACCCCGTGCAACTCCCAGTCGGTGACCATCGGCACCCCGACCAGCGACTGGACGCCGCGGGCCTGCAGGATGTCGCCGGGGTCGCCGGCCTCCGACGAGAGCGTCTCGACCGCCGGAATCTGAACCGCCTCGAACGACTCCAGGCGCTCCAGCATCCACCCGGCACGCTCGGCGGTGGCGAACACCGTCTCGGTCGTACAGGGCGGCGCGTCCGGGCGCGACCAGCGGTACAGCAGTTCGTACGTCTCCTCGCGGGCGCGGAAGACGTAGCTCCGGTCCGCTCCGATGTGTTCGGCGATGCTCTGGAGGCTCCAGCGGAACTTCGTGTCGAACTCGTCGGGCGCCGCGCTCATCAGCGACGTCGAGGAGTCGAGGACGACGTCTTTCAGCGTCGTGACCTCGCGCGAGCGACGCTCCGGACGCTCGACGGCGCCCTCGTCACCCGCGTCCGCCCCCCTCTCGTCGGTACGGGCCATCGACGGGTGTTCTCGAA
>JBEPXT010000144.1:0-8976 GCA_041641795.1 Salinigranum sp. | reverse complement strand
AACATCACGAAAAATAATTTGTTTTCGACGTTCGTACAGAGAACATCGCCCCCAAAGGTCGTTCCTACGATAGTTCACCATCGAAAATAGGTATGCCCTCGGAAAACGCAAGACATAATGACGCGGTTAGGCAACTGCTCGTACGTATGTTCGCTCGAACGGTTCGCGAGGTGATTCCATGAGCCGATGGCAATACTTCCTCCGGCGCGTATTGCTGTCGATTCCCGTCGTCATCTTCGGGACGACGATCACGTTCGCGCTGATCCGTCTGGGCCCGCTGGACCCCGTGTCTGCAATCCTGGGGAACCAGTACAGCCCGTCGGCGGCGCAACAGATTCGGCGCAACCTCGGATTGGACCAGCCGCTGTGGTCACAGTACTTCGAGTTCCTCTTCGACCTGTTCACCTTCCAGCTCGGACAGTCCTGGGTCATCGCCCCGGGGACCTCCGCCTACCAGCTCATCCAGATTTACGCGCCGCGTACCATCTGGCTGGGCTTCTGGTCGGTCCTCATCGCCATCTTCGTCGGCATCCCGCTGGGGTTCTACGCCGGCCTGAACCCCAACACCGCGTCGGACTACTTCGCGTCGTTCGGCGGCATCGTCTGGCGGGCGATGCCGAACTTCTGGCTCGCAATCATCCTGGTGTCGTTCCTCTCCCAGACCGAACAGCTCATCGGGTGGAGCTGGGCGGAGTTCATCGTCAGGACCAACATCGTCACCCCGCCCTCGCTCGCGTTCTTCGCCGACCCGCTGGAGAAGCTGATGAACAACCCCGACCGCTGGTTCAACGCGCTCGTGGCGGCGACGAAACAGACGGCCCCGGCGGCTATCGTCCTGGGGTCCGCCTCCATGGGCAACGAGATGCGCATCGGTCGGACCGCGGTTCTCGAAACCATCAACTCGAACTACGTCGAGACGGCTCGCGCGAAGGGCGTCTCCAACCGGACCCTCGTCTGGAAGCACATCTTCCGGAACGCGCTGATTCCGCTGGTTCCCATCATCACCGGCGAGGCGTTCCTGCTGCTGGGTGGGTCGGTCTTCGTCGAGACGGTCTTCGCAATCAACGGGATGGGGTACCTGTTCTACCAGGCGGCCATCAACGGTGACTTGCCGCTCATCGGGACGCTGATGTACATCTTCATCCTCATCCTCGTTGGCACGAACATCCTGCAGGACTTCCTGTACACGGTCATCGACCCGCGAGTGGGGTACGAGGGGTAATACGATGAGCACCAACAACACCGAGGAGACGCCGCTTCGCGAACGCATCGCCGAACAGCCGAGACCCGCGATGGTGTGGGCCGCAGTCGGAGCCGTGCTGCTGGGCGTCGAACTGGGCGCCGTCATCCAGGTCGGCTTCGACGCCGTCATACTGATACTCGACCTCGTACCCGGGGATATGGGCCTCGCGGCGGTCAGGTCCCTCTCGGAGGCCGCCGGAGCCATCCCGACGCTGCTGACTCGCGAACTCATCCCGAACAGCGGCCACTACAACGGAAGCGGCTACGTCGGGACGTTCCTGGGACTCGAACCGGGCATCGCCTGGGCGATTCGGTTCGTTCTCGTCTACCTGTACGCCTTCGTGTTCCTGGCGTGGCTCTGGAACGGGTACAACCGGTACCGGACGTACTACCGGCGGGCGAACTGGACTCCCCGCGACGACGTCGTCGACCGGTTCCGCGGTCACACCTGGGGGCTGTTCGGCCTGGTCGTCACCATCTCGTTCGTCGTGATGGCGGTGTTCGCGCCCGCCCTCGGCCCGACCACCCTCGAGAAGAACATCATGCAGCCGTACTCCCACGAGATGTCGTACTGGGACGCCGAGGACCAGGAGGTCAAGACGTTCCTCGTGGGCGAGGCGAACATCGCGTCCGGGTCCCAGGGTGCCGGCGAGGAGAACGTCGCGCCGATGACCTACGACCAGTTCGGCAGATTCCACCCCTTCGGCACGTCGACTAACGGGAAGGACCTGTTCACACAGCTGGCATACGGGGCGAGAATATCGCTCACGATAGCCATCGTGTCGATGGGCATCGCGGGCATCATCGCCCTGACGCTGGCGATGATCTCCGCCTACTACAAGGGCATCGCCGACCTGATCGTGGTGCTCACGAGCGACTCCATCCAGGCGCTCCCACTCATCATGCTGCTCATCCTGATGGTGGTCATCTTCCAGAACACCTGGCTCAAGAAGCTGTACGACGGGGCGGTCCTCATCATCCTGATATTCAGCCTCGTCTACTGGCCGTACCTCTGGCGCTCCATCCGCGGACCGGCGTTCCAGGTGTCCGAGCAGGACTGGATAACGGCCGCCAAGAGCTTCGGGCAACAGCCGCGGGTGATCATGAAAAAGCACATGGTTCCCTACGTGTTCAGCTACATCCTCATCTACGCGTCGCTGAGCCTGGGCGGCATCATCATCGGCGTCGCCGGTCTGTCGTTCCTCTCGCTCGGCATCAACCCCCCGACGCCCGAGTGGGGACGGCTCATCGCCGACGGCCAGCAGTACGTGGCCAGTCCGTCGTGGCACATCTCCCTGATACCCGGCATCCTCATCACCGTCCTGGTGACGGGGCTGAACGCCTTCGGTGACGGGGTGCGCGACGCCATCGACCCCCAGAGCGGTGGCGAAGCCGACGAGACTGCCGTCGCCGGCGGGGGGAGCGGCGCATGAGTTCGACCCAGTCGGAGCCCCAGCGGACGGACGCGGACGCCCTCCTCTCCGTGCGGAACTTGCAGACCGTGTTCTACACCGAGAAGGAGGTCATCCGGGCGGTGGACGGAATCTCCTTCGACATCGCGGAGGGCGAAACCGTCGGCATCGTCGGCGAGTCGGGGTCGGGCAAGAGCGTCACCGCGCGGTCGATTATGCGCCTCATCGAGTCGCCCGGCCGCATCGACGAGGGGCGCATCGAGTACCGCGGCGAGAATCTGCTGGAGAAGTCCGAGAAGCAGATGCAGCAGATTCGCGGGGGCGACATCGCGATGGTGTTCCAGGACCCGCTCACGAGCCTCAACCCGGTGTACACCGTCGGGAACCAGATCAAGGAGGCGCTTCGACTCCACCAGGGGCTCACTGGAGGCGAGGCGACCAGGGAAGCGATAGAACTGCTCGAAGCGGTCGGCATCCCCGACGCGCCGCGCCGCGTCACGGAGTACCCCCACCAGTTCTCGGGGGGGATGCGCCAGCGGGCGGTCATCGCGATGGCCCTGGCCTGCAATCCGGACCTGCTCATCTGCGACGAACCGACCACTGCGCTCGACGTCACCATCCAGGCCCAGATTCTGGAACTCCTGCAGGAGCTACAGGAGGACCGCGGACTCGCAATCATGTTCATCACCCACGACATGGGCGTCATCGCGGAGATGGCCGACCGGGTCAACGTGATGTACGCGGGCGAAATCGTCGAGACGTCATCGGTCGAGCGGGTGTTCCACGAGCCGAAGCATCCCTACACCCAGGGTCTCCTGGCCTCGATTCCCGGCGCGCACGAGGGAGAGCGCCTGCGGACCATCGAAGGGGAGGTGCCCACGCCCGTCGAGAAACCGACGTACTGCAGGTTCGCGCCGCGGTGTCCCGAGGCGTTCGACGCCTGCAACCGGGTCCACCCCGAACCGGTCGAGGTAGGCGAGGGGGACACCGACCACCTCGCGGCCTGCCTCCTCTACCCCGAAGACGTACCGGAGACGGAAGCCATCGAGCGCCACGAGGCGATTGCGCGCCGGGACGGTGAGTCACAATGAGCACGTACGCAGACGAGCGGACCGAGACCGCCGAAACCGGAGAGTCGTTCATCCAGGTACGCGGCCTCAAGACCTACTACGAGGACGAGGGGCTGTTCGGCGGGAAGCCGGTCAAGGCGGTCGACGGCGTCTCGTTCGACATCAACCGGGGCGAGACGCTGGGGCTGGTCGGCGAGTCGGGGTGCGGAAAGTCGACGCTCGGCCGGACGCTCATCCGCCTGGAGGAGGCGACCGCCGGCGAGGTCCGCATCAACGGCACCGACATCACGACGCTCTCGGGGAGCGACCTCAAGCAGTACCGACGGAACACGCAGATGGTGTTCCAGGACCCCGAATCCAGCCTCAACGACCGGATGACCGTCGGCGAGATAATCCGGGAACCGCTCGACGTTCACGACTGGAAGTCGCCGCGCGAACGACGCGAACGCGTCCGCGAACTGCTCGACATCGTCGGACTCCTCGAGGAGCACTACTACCGGTACCCTCACCAGTTCTCGGGCGGCCAGCGCCAGCGTATCGGCATCGCGCGGGCCCTGGCGCTCGAACCGGACTTCATCGTGCTCGACGAACCCGTCAGCGCCCTGGACGTCTCGGTCCAGGCGAAGATTCTCAACCTGCTCGAGGACCTCCAGGACGAGTTCGGCCTCACGTACCTGTTCATCGCTCACGACCTCTCTGTCGTGCGCCACATCTGCGACCGGACGGCCGTGATGTACCTCGGCAACATCATGGAGATCGGGCCGACCGAGGAACTGTTCGAGAACCCGTCGAACCCGTACACGCACGCGCTGCTGTCGGCGATTCCCCGGCCCGACCCGACCGACGACCGGGAGCGAATCACGCTCCGGGGGACGCCCCCGAGTCCCCGAGACCCGCCCGCGGGGTGTCCGTTCTCGACCCGGTGTCCCGTCAAGATTCGACCGGAGGAGTACCGGGACGTCGACGCCGAGGTGTGGCAGCGCATCGAGACGTTCCGCGAGGTGATTCGAGCGCGGACGAGAGCCGAGCAGTCGCTCACCAGCCGGGTGAAGGAACTCGTCGGCATCGAAACCCGGCGACAGGGGATGGACGCCATCGTGGCGGAACTGTTCGGCGACCTGGACGTTCCCCGGCGCGTTCGCACCCACGTCGAGGAGGCGGCCGAACTGGCCAGCAACGGCAAGGAAGACGAGGCGCGGACGTACCTTCGCGAGGAGTTCGGGAGCGTCTGCGACCACGAACACCCCGACGACTTCACCGTGAGTTCGAGCGGCCGGACCAGCCTCTGTCACCGCCACGACGAGGACGTGACCGTCGAAGAGCCGGCGGCGGCGTTCCGTACCCGCTCGAATGCCCGTCCGAACCCGCAAGACTGAGGCCGTGAACGCCAGACGGCTCACCCTCCGGCTGCTCGACACCGTCGCGTACGCGGTGACCGCGACGGCCGTTGCGGTCCTCGCCAGCGGCGTTCCGAGCGTGGCGCTCGGGTGGGGGCTCGTCGGCGTCAAGTTCGCCCTCTTCTTCGTGGGGTTCGCTCTCATGGGGTTCGCGACGTTCAAGCTTCGACCGACCCCGCCCTGGAAAGACGACGACGACCCCACGATAGAGAACGACACCGAGGAGGTGGGTCTCGCGGCGGTCGTCTCCGGGTGGATTCCGGAGCCCTACCGACTCGACCCGGCGGAGCGGGCCTCGGTGGGCACGAAACTGTTCGTCGCCAGCATCGCGATACTGACGACGTCGTACCTGCTGGAGTCGGTGCTGGGCGTCGCGCTCTGAGTCGGAACCGACCAGCCGGTGGCGTCCACGGCGCCGAAACCCTCGTGCGAGGGAGCGATGCTCTTTACCACCCGGAGGCACCAGTCAGAAGCAATGACCGACATCGCCGACGACGAGACGGAGGACGTAGACCGCATCGCGGCGACGGCCGACATCCGCAGGGAAGCCTGGTCGGCGACCCTGGAGGACATGGACGCGACGGCGGACGAACTGGAGGCCGAGGGGTGGGACACCATCCGGATTCCCGCCGGGGACACGGGGGCGTTCGGAACCGACGACGAGGCCGACGACGACACGTTCGGCCTGATGTACGTGATTCCGGGCGACAGAGCCGACGCCGTCGAGGCGGCCGTCGAGGCCGGGTCGTTCCCGAAGTTCGAGGTCTACCGCGCCGAGCAGAACGGGCTGGTCTACCTGGTGACGGTCCTCCTCGACCCCGACACCGAGACGGCGATTCTCGTCGCGGGGCAGTTCGAACTCCGGAAGGCCGTCGGGTGCGCCCGGGCCGCCGTCGAACACGACGAGATGTGGACCCACCTGCGCCGCCTCGACGGCACGCCCGTCGCGTCGTTCCACCACGAGGACTACGAGAAGTTCTTCCCCAGCGTCACCGAGGTGGAGAACTGGGCCGGACGCGACCTGGGCGAGTAGGCGGACCCCAACTGGACGGGGGTGAGTAACCGGCCCCCGACGCGACGACCAGGGCGGAACCGGAGGGGAGACCTGACAGCGAGCTGTAGTCTGCGAGGGGACGTCGCCCCCGAGAACGGGGAACGCTTCGCAGACTACAAGAGGAGGGATGCTGTAAGGCGGGGTATGAAAGTAGCCGACGCGATGACACCCCGCTCGGAGGTGGTGACCGTCGAGCTCCCGGGGACGCGAGACGACGTCCTCGAATATCTCCAGGAGCGAGGCTTCTCCTCGGTACCGGTAGTCAAAGAGACCGACGGCGGAGAGGAGTACCGCGGACTCATCTCCCGCGAGGACCTCATCGAGCATCCGGACGAGGACCAGCTTGCGGTGTTGATGCAGGACGTCCCCACGACGACCGTCGACACGGAACTCGAAGACGTCGCGCGCATGATGCTGGCCGAGAAGGCGCGACGGGTCCCCGTGGTGAACGACGACCTCGAGGGCATCATCACCGTCACAGACGTGGTCCGGGCCATCGCCCGCGGCGACGCCGCCGGCGAAACCGAAGTGGGTGACCTGGCGACGGAGGACGTCAACACGACCTACGTGCAGACGCCCCTCTCGGTCGCCGAGCGGGAGATTTTCTACGCCAACGTGCCCTACGCCATCGTCCTCGACGAGGACGCCGAGATGACCGGCATCCTCACGGAAGTCGACATCATCGGGGTCGCTCGCGTCGTCGAGGGCGAGGACGACACCGGCGACTCCATCGCCAACCAGGACGACGAGTGGATGTGGGAGGGCATCAAGGCCGTCGGCAACCGCTACCTGCCGACCCGGAACGTCGAAATTCCGAACGAACCCGTCGAGACGTTCATGACCGACGACCTGGTGACGGTCACCAGCCGGCGCACCGCGCAGGATGCGGCCCAGATCATGATCTCGGAGGACATCGAGCAGATTCCGCTCGTCCAGGGCGACGCCCTCATCGGCGTGGTCCGGGACAGCAACCTGCTGGAGGCCCTATGAGTGAGCGAATCACCGAACTCGCCAAACGGCGCGGCTTCTTCTTCGGGTCCAACGAAGTCTACGGGGGCACGTCCGGGTTCTACACCTACGGCCCGCAGGGCGCCGGCCTGAAGCGGAACGTCGAGGACGCCTGGCGCGAGCGGTTCACCGTCCAGGAGGGCAACCAGGAGATAGAGAGCCCGACGGTGATGCCCGAACCGGTGTTCGAGGCCTCGGGCCACCTCGACGGGTTCGACGACATGCTGGTCGAGTGCCCCGAGTGCGGCGAGAGCCACCGGGCCGACCACCTCATCGAGGACGCGACTGGCATCGAGGAGGCCGAGAGCCTCCCGATACCCGAAGTCGAGTCGCTCATCGCCGACAACGACCTCGCGTGCCCGCGGTGCGGGACGCCCCTCTCGGGGCAGGCCGTCGAGGAGTTCAACCTGATGTTCGAGACGTCAATCGGCCCGGGGTCCGGCCAGCCGGGGTACCTCCGGCCCGAGACGGCCCAGGGCATCTTCGTGGAGTTCCCCCGGCTGAAAGAGTACGCCCGCAACCAGTTGCCCTTCGGCGTGACGCAGATCGGCCGGGCCTACCGCAACGAAATCAGTCCGCGGAAGGGCCTCGTCCGCACCCGCGAGTTCACGCAGGCCGAACTCGAACAGTTCGTCAACCCGGAGCGCGACGAACCCCCGCTGGACCAGGTGGCCGACGTCGAGGTTCGACTGTACCCGGCCGACGAGCAACTCGACGACGACGGCGGGTACGTCCGGACCACGGTCGGCGAGGCCGTCGAGGCGGGCATCGTCGGCGACGCCTGGATCGGCTACTACCTCGGCGTCGCCCAGGAGTGGTACGAGCGAATCGGGGTCGACACGAGTCGGTTCCGCTACCGCCAGCACCTCTCCGGCGAGCGCGCCCACTACGCCGCCGACTGCTGGGACGCCGAGTCCGAAATCGGGAGCGACGCCGACGCCGCGGCGCTCGCGGACGACCCCACCGCCGGCGACTGGATAGAGATGGCCGGGTTCGCCTACCGCGGCGACTACGACCTCTCGAAGCACGCCGAACACGCCGACGAGGAGTTCACCGTCTTCGAGCAGTACGACGAACCGAAGACGGTCGAGCGGGTCACCGTGGACCCCGACATGAGCGTCCTCGGACCCGAGTTCGGGAGCGACGCGGGCGACGTGGCCGCGGAACTCCAGTCGCTGGCCGAACGCGACCCCGGCGCGTTCGACGGCGAGGAAGTGACCGTCGAGGTGGACGGAGAGACGTACGCCGTCGACGTCGACGTGGCGAACTTCAGCGTCGACGAGGTGACCGAACAGGGAGAACACGTCACCCCGCACGTGGTCGAACCCTCGTTCGGCATCGACCGCACCGTCTACACGCTGCTGGTACACGGCTTCGACGAGGACGAGGTGGACGGCGAGACGCGCCAGTACCTCTCGCTGCGGGCGGAGGTTGCCCCCACCGACGTCGGGGTCTTTCCGCTGGTCAACGACCCCGAACTGGAGTCCCTCGCCCACGACCTGGTTCGCGAACTCCGCGCGAGCGGGCTGTCGGTAACCTACGACGACTCGGGGAACATCGGCCGCCGGTACCGCCGGCAGGACGAGGTGGGGACGCCGTTCTGCGTCACGGTGGACCACGAGGGACTGGAGAGCGACGGCGGGCCGACAGTAACCATCCGGGAGCGAGATTCCACCGCACAGGTCCGGGTGCCCGCGTCCGACCTCGCCGCCGAACTCGGGGCGCTCCGCGAGGGCGACGCAGCGTTCGACCGCCTGGTCGAGGAGTATCAGGTCGTCGAAACAGACGTCACC
>JBEPXT010000143.1:0-9057 GCA_041641795.1 Salinigranum sp. | reverse complement strand
TGGCGCGGCTGTCGTCCTGTTCCATGGTCACTGGCAGACGCTGTACGGACAGCTGTATCTCGCAGGAATCGTCGTCTACCTCACCGGAACGTTCCTCGTCACGGCCGGGGTCCACATTCCAACGAACGAGCGTATCGCCACCTGGTCTCCTGTGTCACCACCGGAGGAGTGGGCTACCGTTCGGACACACTGGACCCGCTGGAACCATGTCCGGACGACAGCAGCAACCGTTGCGTTCGTACTGTACCTCGCCGCGATGGCTTCGTTCGGTTCCTAGGCTCTCCCCGTCGCGACCGAGAGTCCGCTCGAACTCAGAACAGTCCCGTGACGAAGCCGAGGCCCATGACGACGAGCACAGTTGCCGAGAAGAGGGGCAGATAGGGTGTGTACTGAGCGATACGCTCTTCGTACTGTTCGTAGCCTGCGATCAGGAGCATGGTCAGTCCGACGATGCCCACGAGGACGGTGACCGCGTAGGCACTCATCAGTTCCAGACAGTAGTTCGACCCGGCGCAGAGCGCGATTATCTCGAACTCCTCCTCGTGAGCGAATCCCAGGACGAAGGCGAACCACGCGATTCCCAGCAGGCCACGGTCCGCAGCCTCGTCGAGGCCGTCGTGGGTATGGGAGTGGTCGCCGACGAACGGGACCACGCCTTTCAGGCGAGAGCGTATCCCGGTCTGACCGTGGTCGTGTTCCGGGTGGGAGTCGTGGTGGTGAGAGTGGTCGTGGTCGTCTCCCTCGTGCGTATGGTGGTCGTGGCCGTGAGCGTGCCCGTGGACGTACTCTCGGACCCCGAGAGCGACGAGCACCACTCCGGCCACGATGCTGACTGGACCGCCGAGTTGGATGTCGCCGAGGACCGTAATCGGCTCGTCGACCTGCGTGAGGTCGAAATACGCCTTCGCGTAGAAGAAGACGGCGACCATCGCGATACTGCTGACGAGATGTCCGACGCCGAGGAGAGAAGCCGCCGCGAAGCCGGACACCCACTTGTTCGTCCGGTCGAGAGCGTAGGATGCGGCGACGGGCCAGCCGTGCCCCGGTTCGACTCCGTGGACCGCTCCGAGTGCAACAGCACCCAGAAGGAGGCCGAGCGCGTCGCCATGTAACATCTGTGTGTCGGTACCTCCGCCGACAGCCCGGATAACGGTTGTTAGTACCGAATCGGGGACGCCGTCATAACGGGGAGTCCCGTCCACGTCTCGTGACGACGACGTCGCGCGAACGGGTTTCACGTCCCCGAGCGTCTCGTCGACGAGTTCGAAGAGGGGTGGCGAGACGGAGGCGATGGAGACCCGGCCGCGAGCCGTTAGCGAGTCGATGCTCGAACGCATCGACCCACGTTCGCGGCCCGAAGCTACGACCGGTGGGGCCGTCGCTCCCGTCGGCTTCGACCACTGCCGTCACGACGTCGTCGGGGGGAGGTACACCCTGTCCAACAGGAGTCTCGGGACGTGGCTCTCGACACGAGTCCCACCGCGGAGAGTGGTGTCTCGCGTCGCTGTTCTGTCGCGGTGCCGCCGAACGTGTCCGTGACCTCACCCACCGGCTTCGGGGCTTCGACGAGGTTCGTCGAGTGGCGCTGATGGCCGCCCGCGGCCGGGTGTGACCCACGTCGGCACACCCCCGCAGCGGCCACCGGCGGCGAGACTGGCCTCCGGTGGAACCGGCGCGAACCCGGTCCTCAGCCACGGTCCAGTCTGCTCCGACGGCGTTCGAATTCCTCGTCGGAGAGTTCCCCGCGAGCGTACCGTTCGCGGAGGACCGACAGCGGTCGTTCGTCGCCGGCCGCCTCGTCGGTTTCACGTCTCAGGAGCGAGTAGACGACGAAGAGCGGAACCGCGAGCAAGAGCCCCATCCAGATGAGGCCCCAGAGCCCCATCGTTCCGCCGAAGAGAGCCCAGCCACCGCTCCCCATCATGCCGCCACCGCTGTAGCCTCCGTTACCGTGTGCCGCTGCCGTGCCAGTCGCTGCGACGAGCAGTGTGATGGCGAGCAGCGTGAGTCGACGAGCCGTGCGTCCGATGGTAGTGGTGAGTTGTGTCATGATCTGTGTGTTCAGTCGGGTTTCGTTCGTCTCGGGGAGTCCGGTGAGCCGATCAGGTGTGCGTCAACACCCGCGACCCTGCCCGTACTCTCCGTTGCCCGGGCCGTACATCCCGCTCCCGTGGCCGTAGCCGCCATCGACCACGTCCTGGGCCCGCTTCTCGACGGTCACGCCCGTGTGCGCTTCCATCCACTCGACGCTACCAGGGCTCACGTGGTCGGTCACGTGCGCTTCCATCCGGGTCGCCCACTCTGCTGCCGTCCCGTCGTACGGGGACGCGTCGTCGCCGGTCGGGTCGTCGCCGTGTGCGCTGACTACGCTCGCGGTGACCGCGAGGCCGACGACGGCGAGCACCACCAGCAGCCAGCGTCCGATTCTGCTGTCGGTCATTGTCTCTCTCCTCGGTTACCCGTAGGACCCCTCGGGAGTTATCGACGTGGGCGTGAATCCACGCACGAGACCGTTCGAGAGCGTTTATCGACCGCTCTCACCGTCTTTCGGGAGAGAGACCGTTCACGCCGGTCGAATTCGGTAGGCTGTGGTCCACCCTGTATCCGAGCGGCGACGAACGGACTCCCGCTCCCGAGGGTCTGCCAGAGCCGTCCACAGTTGCCGTCGTGTCAGCCACTGTTCGACGACGACCCGGCCGCTCCGTTGCGGGACGAAGATGCAAGCATCACTCACGTAAACCGGACTACCCAACGAGCGACAGCCGATGCTCTCGAGAGACACCTCCGGAGTGACGACGGGGCGAGCGGTGTGTCTGTGCGAATCGCGACCGGGTCGGAGAAGCACCCACTCGTGGCACAGTGAGGCCGACTGGCGAGAGCGCCGTCCCGTGAGGCGCGAGAGGCTCCCGTGAACCCGGGGTTCTTCATCCTCGGCATCGCCGTCCTCGGTGTTGCGGTCGTCGACCTCCTCTGGACGACACTCTGGGTCGAAGGCGGGGCCGGCCCGTTGACGAGCCGACTGATGGCGTCTACGTGGGCGGCGATTCGACGCCCCGGGAGGCGGTACCCGCGCGTCCTCACCCTCGCCGGGCCGGTGATACTCTCGCTGGGGCTCGCCGCGTGGATCAGCCTCCTCTGGGGGGGATGGACACTCGTCTTCGCTGGGGCAGAGAACGCCATCTTCGACACTCGCGACCCCGGACCGGTCTCCTGGGTCGAGCGGTTCTACTTCGTCGGGTACACACTGTTCACGATGGGCAACGGCGACTTCACGCCCAACGACGGCGTCTGGCAGGTCGCGACGGGGCTCACGACAGCCAGTGGGATGCTCCTCGTCACGCTGGTCGTCAGCTACGTCATCTCGGTCCTCGACGCCGTTACGCAGAAACGGGCGTTCGCCAGCAACGTCAGCGGGCTCGGCCAGCGCGGCGAGGAAATCGTCCGGACGGCCTGGAACGGAGCGGACTTCGACGGGCTCGACCTCCCGCTGAACACGTTCACGACCGAAATCAACGAACTCACGACGAACCACCACGCCTACCCGATCCTCCACTACTTCTACACCGACCGGCGTGAGTACGCACCTGTCCCCAGCATCGTCGCACTCGACGAGGCGCTGACCATCCTGCGATTCGGCGTCAAAGCGGACGACCGGCCGGACGAGGCGGTCCTCGTGAACGCTCGCGCGAGCGTCAGAAACTACCTCGACACGCTCGACACGTCGTTCGTCCACGTCGCCCAGTCTCCGCCTCCGCCGCCCGACCTCACGGCCGTCCGCGAGGCGGACGTGCCGACGGTCTCCGAGGAGGCGTTCGCCCAGTCGCTCGAGGCGTCGGAGGACCGACGGCGGCGGCTGGGCGGGCTTCTCGAGGCAGACGCTCGCGACTGGCCGCCGGACGACACCCCGTGACCGCCTCCGTTCCGGTCAGTGCGTCCTCGTCGCGCGGGCGGGTCTTTGCAGCGCGCGGAGTTCCGGACACGTCGTGCGCACACGCGAGTGACCCCCCGAGCGGAGCGCCTCGGGGTCCTTCGACGTCTCACGCGGCACAGTTGTTCGGTCCGAGTTCGAGCTCTGTCGCCTCGCCCTCGTCCTCGACGGTCTCCGTGCCGGTGTTGATGGCGATGACCTGCTCGTAGTTCGGGGGCTTCTCCGGGGCGTTCTCGGTCAGCCGCTCGACGAACGCGTCCCGGTCGAGTCCGAGAAGGTCGAGCTCCTCACGCAAGTCGCCGAGTCGGGCCTCGAAGGGCTGGCCCGGCGACCCGTTCTCGTAGCGCCCGTCGCTCGTGACGGTGAGGTGACCCGGCAGGACTGTCGTGTCGTCCGGGAGGTCGAGAATCGTCTCGTGGAGCGAGTCGTACAGCAGTTCCGCTCCACGCGAGGCGTCGTCTTCGCCGAACTGGAGTTCGGTCCGTCCGACCGAGTCGACGAACAGCGTATCGCCCGTCAGCAGGAGTTCGCCGTCGACGAGGTAGTTCATCATCTCGGAGGTGTGTCCGGGCGTGTGGAGCGCCTCGATTTCGACGTCGCCGACCTCGACGACGTCTCCATCCGAGAGCGGGTCGTACTCGTACTCGACACCGCGCTCGCTGGCTGTTTCGCCGAGGTGGTAGGGCACGCCGACCTCGTCGGCGAGTGCCGACCCGCCCGAGATGTGGTCGGCGTGGACGTGCGTGTCGAGGACGCGTGTGACCGACAGTCCAGCGTCCTGGGCGGCGACTTTGAACCGGTCGGTCTGTCTGGTCGCGTCGACCACGACGGCTTCTCCCGTCTCCTCCGAGCCGACGACGTAGCCGAGACAGCCCTTCGCCCGGCGCTGGACCTGCCGAACGACGAGGTCGTCGTTGCGCGTCTCGACCGGGACCACCTCGTACAGCTTGCTCCACGCTTCCATCCCGCCCGTCACGACCGAGACGTCGTCGTAACCGTGGTCGTCGAGGTCGAACGCGAACGGCGTCGACGTCAGACCCTTGCCGCAGATGGCGACGACCGGCCGGCCGTCGACCAGCGCGTTCACCTCGTTCAGTTGGTCCTCGCTCAGTCCCTCGTCGGGGTCGTACGGGACGTTCGCCGCGTCACGTACGTGCCAGGCTTCGAAGCTGTCCTCGGGACGGGTGTCGACGAGCGTGAACTGTTCGCCGGAATCGATCTTCTCCGCGAGCCGTTCTGCAGTGATGTTCTTGACCATCGTCTTTCACCTTTGTTGTGTCCGTGTCTCTGGGGTACGACGGACCGCTCTCCTGTCCAGTCCGTCGCCTACCGCTTTCGGTTCTGCCCCTCGTCGGGGAACGCGTTTCCGCGGGGAATCATCGCCGTCTCGCAGTACGCCTCACCACCCGCGTAGTCGACGCCGGGCTGGATGAACGGGTACGGCCCGTCGGCGGGCGTGTTCTGGGCTCGGCCGCCGTCGTCGGCCGTCTCGACCAGGCCCATCACCTCGTAGTCGACTGGCGAGTGCGCGTCGAGATACTCGACGATGACGTCGACCGGTATCGTTCCCTCGTCGACGTCGACGTCTTGGAACGGGAAGCCGCAGTTGCCGAGGTCTCGTTCAGGGTCCCCGGGCCGGCGGAACGTCGCCACCGAGTACGTCTCCTCGGGGGCGACCGGTTCGCCGTCGATGCGCATCTCGACGAGTCGCCGTCCGCGCTTGGCCGTCGGGTCCACGGTCACCTCGACGTTCGAAGAGAAGTTCCGGACACGACCGTCCTCCTGGTCGTAGGGGTAGGGCGTGAAGTTGTCCTCGAGGAACGCCTCCAGGTGGCTCGTGAGCTGCTGACCGTACGCGACGCCGCGGGCGACGGGCGTCGCCATCGGGAAGAACGTGTACAGCTGACCGAGCGTGATGTCGCCGGGCGGGATGGCGGTCCCGTACCGGAACCCGTGTGAGACCGCGAGGTCGGTCTCGAAGTGGGCGCGCAGCGCGTCGTTGAACAGCGTGTTCCACGCGCTCTCGAGGAACGCCTGCCGGTAGAGCGGCGTCTCCGTTCGACCGACGATCGTATCCAGCGGGCGGTCGAGCGTTCCCGCTCCCCGTTCGAATCCCGGCTCGTCAGCGAAGAACGGCTCACGCACGGATTCGACCGTCTCGCTGGCTCCCTCGTCGGGTTCGGGCGTGTGTGCGCCGTCCTCGGTCAGACAGTAGAGGTGGTGGCGGAACGTCACCTCACCGTCCCGAACGCGGAGGTCGACGCGGCCGAGCGCCTCGCCCATCCCTGACTCGACGACCACGGTCTCGGTCTCCTCGACGACGATGGGGTCGTAGGTGTACTCGTGGGTGTGGGCGCTGAACATCACGTCCACGCTCGGGCAGTCTTTCGCGGCCTGCACCATCCACGGAAGCCCGATCTCGGTGACGGCGACGACGACGTCGGCGCCGTCGTCGCGGGCGGCCTGCGCGGACGCTTCGAGGAGGGACGGATGCTTGCCGAAGCGGTACTTCCCCTCGTAGAACGCGGGGGCCATCCGGTCGACGTAGACGTTCGTCATGCCGACGACGCCGACTGTGACTCCGCCAACGTCGAGCAGTCGGTACGCGTCGTACAGTCGATCGTCCGTCTCCCACTCGTAGAGGTTGTTCGCGAGGACGGGCGCGTCGAGCGCGTCCATCAGGTCGACGAAGCTGCCGTCCTCGGCGGCCTCGTTCGAGTAGTCCCAGTTGCCGGGCACGTAGACGTCGGGGTCGACGTGTTCGTCGATGGGTTCGAGCATCGCCCGCCCGTCGGTGTAGGTCGTCACGGCCGAGCCGTGGAACGTGTCGCCGCTCATCAGGGTGCAGACGTCGTACTCCGCACGGAGTTCGTCGAGTTTCGCCGCGAGGAGTGGTACCCCGCCGCCCCGTTTGACGACCCGGTCGTCGTCGCCGAAGTCGAACGCCGGGCCGGACGTCGGGTTGTCGTAGTAGACCTGGTGGCGCGGCGTCAACTGGCCGTGGAGGTCACTCACGTGAGCGAATACGAGGTCCGGTTCGTCCGGTTCCCGACCGACCACGCCGCCGTCGAGCGACCGCCACGGACCGGTCGGAGAGTCGGTCCCGTTCATCGTGGCGTGTGCCGAGGGACGCCCGACGAGTGCTCAGTAGTTGTGCTTGCAATTCCAACCACTGAACAAGACCGACGGCGGACACTCGACCGGTTCCACATCCCCGCCGGACGCGTCGCGCGGTCGACGGTCGGTTCCGACTCCGAGAGCGCGGAACGTTTCATTCGCAAGGAGAACGACCCTCCGGCTGGCAGCCGTAGGAGTGGCCGAACCGATGAGTACCTCGACTCGACCGCGGAGGCGGTGGCGATGACGAGCAACTGGGTGACGACCGGCCTCTCGTCGGTCGTCATCCTGGTCGCCTCGGTGGTCCACGGCATCGCCGGGTTCGGCTTCGCCCAGGTCTCGATGGGGCTGATGCCGCTGTTCCGCTCGCCCTCGAGTGCCTCGATCATCTTCACGGCGACTGCGGTCGTGAGCAACGGTCGCGTGTGGTGGAGCGTCCGCGAGGCGTTCGACTGGCGCAGGTGGATCGTTCCTGTCGCAGGACTGGTCGTCGGAATGCCGCTGGGCATCTACGTGTTCAGCCAGTTTGACGAGGCACAGATGCGCGTCGCCATCGGTGCGGTTCTGGTACTGGCGGTGGTCGTCGTCGGGGCGACCCAGCAACTCGACGTCGTCACCGACTGGATCGAGGCTCGAGACTACCGGCCGGGGAACGTCGTCGGCGCGACGGCCGGACTCCTCGCGGGGATTTTCGGCGGTGCCGTCGCCGTTCCCGGCCCGCCGATGATTATCTACGGGGCGTTCATGTCCGCCAGCGGCTTCTGGAGCGGTGAAGAGATGAAGGCGACGTTCACGGCCTTCTTCGGGACGCTCATGCTGTACCGGCTGGGGAGTCTCACGTACACCGGGGCGGTGACGACGCCGCTGATGGTCGAAGCCGCCGTCGCGATTCCGATGGTGTTCGTGGGTGCCTGGCTCGGCGTGTACATCTTCGACCACATCCCCGAGCGTATCTTCCAGTGGGTCGTGCTGGTGCTGTTGACGGTGAACGCGTTCGTCCTGCTCTTCACGGCGGTCCCGGAGCTCTGACACTGTTCCGCCCTCGTCGCTTCTCCCGCTGGTCGGCGTCTCCCAGCACGGGTGGGTGCCCGAAGCCGACGAGCCACGGGTCGGGAAGGTCGGTGACCTCGGTGACTTCGGTGACCGACTGGTGTTCGACCCGGGGTGGAGGCGACACCGAGTCAGGCAGGACGTGTCGCCCGTGAGGAAGAGGGAGCAGGGACCGAACTCCCGAGATGAGACACTGCCGCGGGGCGCATACCGACGACGGGTGCGCGACCATTCCGGTGGCCGAGCGAGCGACGGTGGACGCGACGTCTGCCGAGGCGTGTCCTCGCCACGGCTCGAACGCCCACGCTCGACTCGAGAGGGGTCGACCCGCCGAACGAGGACACCTGTCGCGGTCGGACCGGGAGCGGACCGAGACTCACCAAGCGAGGCGTGCGCTAACCGCTGCGAGTAGCCCGGTCCGTTCGGTCGACGGGTGTGTCTCGTCACTCGACTCTTCTCCTTCCTCCTCGGCGTCCCCGTCCAGCCTCGCCGCCTCGTACTCTGCGATGACCTGTGCGACGTGTCGATTACACATACGACCGACTACGACCTCGAGCGAGGTATAGATGATATGTGTTATCAATTTACACACTACGCCACCGCGACCACCTGATCCCAGTCGATTTCAGAGCCGAGGTCGGGGTGGACGTCGTGGATGAAGTGAGCGTCCCGACGCCGGAACTCCGGCGGACCACTCGTCCGCGCTGCAGTCCGGGCGAACGGTCGCCTCGTCACCCTCGCCCACGATTCCGACCGATTCGGTGCGTTCGCGGCGGCCACCGGCGTCGAGAGTCGTCGTCAGCGTCGCGGGCCCGGACGTGTCGTTCCCACTATCCCCGGTCCCGGACCAGGTCGTCACTCGGGTAGATTCGATACGTCCGCCCTTGCCGCTCACGGTACAGGAGTCCGCGTTTCTCGAGGTCGCTCACCGTCTGACTCACCTTGCTCTTCGAGAAGTCAGA
>JBEPXT010000142.1:0-9331 GCA_041641795.1 Salinigranum sp. | reverse complement strand
CCCGCAGGGAGCGCAGCCCGGTGGTGCAGCTACTGAGGCAGTACTCGACTGTCGGTGGCATAGTACACGAACCGTCGCGTCGAGCATAAAATACCGGGGTGGAATCGCCGACCGCTGTCGACGCGGCCGGTCACGCCCCGAAGGGCGTCACGCGCCTGGCCTGCGTCGCGATGAAGGACACGAGGACGCCGTCCTCGCCGGAGACGCTCCCGGTCGCGGGGAAGCTGACGAGAAACAGCGCCGTGATGCCCACAGCGAGCAGGACGAGCCCCGTCAGCGACAGCGGTCCCAGGACGCTCCCGAGAACCGCCGCGACGCCGGTGGTCAGGGCTATCGGCTTGAGCAACGGCCCTCTCACGGCGTGAATCTGCCCGTCGCGGTAGAGCAGCGCGAGTCGGAGGAGGTTCCTGAGGACCAGCGCGACGGACGTCCCGACGGCGGCGCCCAGGAGACCGATTTCCGGAATCAGGACGACGTTCAGGACGAAGTTCAACACCGCCGATACGAAGTTGATGACCATCAGCACCCGGGTCCGACCCATCGCAATCAGCGTGGCTCCCGTCGGACCGATGAGGTTTCCGAGCGAGAAGGCGACTGCGAGCAACTGGAGCGCCGGCGCCGCGACGACGAACGACGGCCCGAACACCGCGCGAAGCGTGCTCGCGGGGAAGAACAGGAAGAGGAGCACGAGGGGGACCGTGGCCGACGCGAACCACTTCGTGAGCACGAAGTACACGCGCCTGATGGTGTCGACCTGCCGCCGGGCGTACAGGCCGGAGACCAGCGGGATGTACATGAATATCATCCCCTCCCACACTATCGGGATGATGCGGACGAGCGGACGCACGCCGTCGTAGAGTCCGACGACCCGCGAACTGGCGAAGTACCCCAGCATCAGGATATCCATCCAGGTCATCAGCTGCATCAGCAGCGTCGAGAGCATCAGCGGGTAGGAGAACCGAATCAGCGAGACGGGAACCTCGACGTCGCGGAGGCGAGCGACGACGTCGTCTCTGAACCCGCCGGGGTTGTCTCGGTAGAGGTGGGCGAAGTACAGCGCCGTCGTGAGACCCAGCGACAGCGGGAGCATCGTTATCGCCGCGAGGTAGTCGAGGCCGAGAACGACGCCGACACCGAGCAGGAGGAGGAACCCGACGTTTCGCACGAGGCCCTGGAAGACCACGCGCTCGTGCGGGCGGCTGTACCCGCGGAACGCGGCCGAGATGATGCGGACGACCGTAAACAGCGGGATAGCCACGGAGACGATTGCGATGGGGCGTGCGTATATCGGGTCGTGGAAGACGCGCGTCGCGATGACCGGGCTGTACCGATACAGCAGTGCGCCGACGACGACGCCGACGGCGCCGGCGAGAACGAGTGCCCAGAGAATCATCGACCCCGACCGGTCGGACTGGCTGTCCTCGTCCGCCTCGTCGAAGGCGATTTGCCGCGGCAGTCCGTTCCGAAGCCCGAGCCCCGCACCCAGCGACAACACCAGCAACAGCGTGAACCCGACCGAGAAGACGCCGTAGCTCGATGGGCTGTACGCGCGTGCGAACACCGCCCGCGCGACGACGTTGAACCCGACGCTCACGAGCATCCCGGCGGAGACGAGCACCGCGCCGCCGAGGACGTTTCTCAGTTCGCCACGTACGTCGACGCTGTCCGACCCGGCCGCCGTCATGACGGCCGGCGCTGTGTTTCGTGCATGTGTGGGCAGTTGGCGCGTCCGACGGCTGGAGGGGGTCCTGCCTCGTCTGCGTCCAGTGGACACATGCGCACCGGCAATACGAACCTTACGGAACGGGCCAGCAACTGGGGGTGTCAACGAACCGGCGCCTCGCTGCTGTCGTCCGCCGGCGCTGGAGCACTCGCCGCCGGTCGCGGGGTGCTCGGAGGATAGTTATTTTGTCCCGCACGTCCACGTCAGCCTGTGCCGACGCCCCAGAACGTGCTGTTGATACTCTCAGACGAGCACCGACCGGACGCACTCGGCTGCGCGGGCCACCCGCACGTCGAGACGCCGACCCTCGACGCGCTGGCCGCCGACGGCGTCCGATTCACCGACGCGTACTGCTCCAGTCCCCTCTGTGTCCCGTCCCGGGCCAGTTTCGCGACGGGCCGGTACGTCCACGAGACGGGCTACTGGGACAACGCGGCCCCGTACGACGGCTCCCCGCCGTCGTGGGGACACCACCTCACCACCCACGACGTCGACCACACCACTATCGGGAAGCTCCACTTCGAGCCCGACGTCGACGACGGGTTCGACGACCAGATTCTGAGCTCCCACATGCGGACTCTCGACACGTTCGGACTCTACCGGGACCCGCCCCAGGTCAGGCCCGGGGGCCGGGACCGAATCGAGCGGGTCGGTCCGGTACCGGACGGCGAGGCGTGGTACAACAGCGACGACCCCGACGAGGTCTGTGACGAGAACCGATTCGAGCGAGCCGTCGAGTGGATCGAACGACGGGGCGAACGCGACGACGAGACGCCGTGGGTGCTCTCGGTCAACCCCCTCATCCCCCACTTCCCGCTCGAAGTCGAACAGTCGTACTACGACCTGTACCCGGAGTCCGAGATGGACCTCCCGGTCGACTATCCCGCGAGCGACGACCACCCCGCGCTCGACCAGCTCCGGGAGCACTTCGACGGCTCGGACGTCGACGAGGAGACGCTCCGCCGGACGCGGAGCGCGTACTACGGTCTCGTCACCGCGCTCGACGACTACGTCGGCGACCTGCTGGACGCCCTGGAGCGCACCGGACAGGCGGAGGAGACGCTCGTCGTCTACACGAGCGACCACGGGGAGGTTCTCGGCGACCACGAACTGTGGTGGAAGTGCTGCATGTACGAGCCCTCGGTCGGAGTTCCCCTCGTGATGCGCGGCCCCGGAATCGAGGGCGGTCGCACGGTCGAACAGCCCGTCTCGCTGCTGGACGTCCTCCCGACGATGACCGACGCGCTCGGGATTCCCGCCGCGTCGTCCTGGCGCGGGACCTCCCAGTACCCAGTCGCGACCGGCGAGGCGTCGCCGGACGCGGACCGCACCGTCTTCAGCGAGTACCACGCCCACGGGGTCAGCCGCGGCTTCTACATGATTCGGCGCGGTCGCTACAAGTACGTCCACTACCTGAACGGCCCCGACCAGCTGTTCGACCTGGTGGCCGACCCGACGGAGATGGAGAACCTCGCGGACGACCCCGAGTACCGGGACGTCAGGGAGTCGCTGGAGCGAGCACTCGACGACGTCGTCGACCCGGAGGCGGCCGACGCCCGCGCTCGCGAAGACCAGGTGCGGCGGCGCGAACGCCTCGGCGCCGACGGTCCCTCGAACGTCGATCCGCACTGAGTCGGGGGCGTCGCCCCCACGTCGCTTTGCCGCCCGTCGCCGTCGGTCTGACACCCGCTGGCGCCGGCTCCCTGTCGGGTGGGACGTCGGTGCGCTCCCCGGTACCGAAACCGCTCACTCCTCGTCGGCCTTCGGATAGTACATCGGTGTCAGCGCCGGATACAGCCACTCGTCCTCCGGAAGCTCGGGGTCGTCGCGCTCCCGAAGTATCTCTCCCAGGCGGGTCTCCAGGCGGTCGCGAACGTCCGCGTACTCCGGGTCCGAGACCCTGTTCGTGAGTTCGTGCGGGTCCTCGCGGAGGTCGTAGAGTTCGCTCACGTCGCCCGCGTTGAGAACGAACTTGTACCGGTCGGTGCGGAGCATGCGTTGCTCGTAGGGGTAGTTCAGCCCGTGGAACTCGGCCACGACGTGGTCTCGCCAGTCGTCGGTTCCCCGCCCCAGGTCGAGGAGGCTCCGGCCCTCGTACACGTCGGGGATGGAGACGTCCGCGAGGTCGAGGAACGTCGGCGCGAGGTCGAGAAGCGACGTGAACGCGCTCACCTCGCCCTCGTCGATTCCGAGTCCGCGTGCGATCATCGGCACGTTGTAGATGTCCTCGTACATCATCGGCCCCTTGTCGAGGCTCTTGTGGGCCGTGACGAACGAGCCGTGGTCGGTGGTGAACAGGACGGCCGTGTCGTCGGCGAGTCCTCGGCGCTCGAGCGCGTCCAGGATGCGACCGATCTGGTCGTCGATGAACGTCACGTACCCGTGGTAGACGGCGATTATCTTTCGCCACTGCTCGACCGAGAGGTTCTCGAGGTCGGTCTTCCGGTAGCGGTGCTCCTGGACCGTCGGCTTGTTCTCGAAGCGCTCTTTCACCGCGGACTCCGGGAGATGCACGTCGTCGGGGTCGTACATGTCGAAGTACTCCTCCGGGACGAAGTACGGCCGGTGCGGTCCGAAGAAGTGGCTCCCGACGTAGAACGGCGTCTCCGGGTAGTCGTCGGCGTAGGATTCGATTCGCTCGATGGTCCGCTCGGCGATGAAGTAGGTGAACGTCGCCTCCACGGGGCGCGTATCTACCCCGCCGATGACGTACTCCGCGTCCGCCGAGGGATACTGCTCGACCACGTCCTCCGACCAGCGTTCGAACCCGTGCTCGTCCAGGTAGGAGACGTAGTCGTCGTGCTCCAGCGGGTGCATGAAGCCGTAGTAGTGCTCGCCGTCGAATCCGAACTCCCGCGGGTGCTTGCCGAGGTGCCACTTCCCGTCGAGGCCGACGTTGTAGCCGGCGTCGCGGAGCAACTGGGGGTAGCACGGGAAGTCCTCGTCGATGGTCGTGCCGGAGCGGAGGTTGCGGGTAATCCCGTGTGTCGTCGGGGAGACGCCGGTAACGATGGAGGCTCGGGCGGGCGAACATATCGCCGTGGGAGTGTAGGCCCGGTCGAATCGGGTGCCGTCGTCGGCGAGCCGATCGAGGTTCGGCGTCTCGACGAAGTCGTTCCCGTACGCGCCGATGCTGTCCTGACGCTGCTGGTCGGTGACGATACAGAGCACGTTGTCCGGGACGGCCCCGTTTCCGTCGCTGGCCGACTCGCTGGGAGGCATGCAGTCCGAGCCACGGTACCGTCCACCAAGTATCTATGGGCGTCCCCGGCGCGTCTGGCGGCGAGAAGCGAGAGGGCAAGTGTTTCCGGGTCGGTGGCGCGTCGGCGAGCAGTATCGGGGAGTGCGTTCAGACGCTCCGGCTCAGTTCGGCGTCGTCCTCCGACTTGACGGTCCGGAACTTGAGGGTCTGTCCGTCCTCGTCGAATAGGTAGAGCTGTTCGGTCGGGAAGTCGATACCGATTTTGTCGCCCGGTGACGGAAACACCCGTTCGCTCACCCGGGCGACGACGGTCTGGTCCATCAGATCGAGGTGGAGGAGGTTCTCGCTCCCCAGTCGTTCGACGACCGAGACGGTGGCGGTGGCCGCCCCCCGGTCCGAGTCCGTGTACGCGACGATGTCCTCCGGCCGGATTCCGAGGCGAATTCGCTCGCCGTCGCGCCGGTCGCTGACCTCGTCGACCTCCAGCGAGAACTCCTCGGTCTGGACGGTCCCGCCCTGCACCGTCCCGTCGAAGACGTTCATACTGGGCGAGCCGATGAACTGGGCGACGAACTCGTTTTTCGGCTGGTTGTAGACCTCGGACGGGGTTCCCACCTGCTGTACGTTCCCGTCGTTGAGGATGGCGATGCGGTCGCCCATCGTCATCGCCTCCGTCTGGTCGTGCGTGACGTATATCATCGTCACGCCGAGTTCGTCCTGCAGTTGCTGGAGTTCGGCCCGCATCTGCGTCCGGAGCTTCGCGTCGAGGTTGGACAGCGGCTCGTCGAGCAGAGACACTTCCGGGTCGCGAACGATGGCCCGGCCGAGGGCGACGCGTTGCTGTTGCCCGCCGGAGAGCTGACTGGGTTTCTGGTCGAGGAGGTGCTCGATGCCGAGCAGTTCGGCGACCTGTTCGACCTTCTGTTTCTGGTCCTCTTTGGGCATGTCGGTCGAGTACTTCAGCCCGAACAGCATGTTGCCACGGACCGTCTTGTGCGGGTACAGGGCGTAGTCCTGGAACACCATCGCCAGGTCCCGGTCCTGCGGCGGGACGTCGTTCACGACGTCCCCGCCGATGACGACCTCGCCGCTCGTCGGTCGCTGCAGACCGGCTATCATCTCGAGCGTCGTGGTCTTCCCGCACCCCGACGGCCCGACGAGGATGAGGAACTCGCCGTCTTCGATGTCGAGGGTGACGTCCTCCGCCCCGATCACGCCGTCGTCGTACTGCTTCGTCGCTTCGCGGAGATTAACTGTCGCCATACGCAGACCTCCTTCCGACGCACTTGCTGGTCGTTACCATACTAGGGATGCGCAAGGGTTACCTATACGAATTATTAAAGATTTCGCTCGTTCGGACGGGTGGCGGCCGCAGAGCGGCGACTGGACGTCCCTCGCGGGTCCGCGACGACCGACTACAGTGGGAAAGCGGGTCGTTACAGCGACGACCCGCCGGTGATTCCCTTGATGAAGTAGTTCTGGGTCAGCAAGAACAGCACCGCCACCGGGAGCATGAACAGGAACGACGTCGCCATCATCAGCCCCCACTGGATCGTGTACTGGTTGGTCAGACTCAGCAGTGCGACCGGCATCGTGTAGAGCCCGTCGTCCTGGATGAACGTGAGAGCGAACAGTAGCTCCTGCCACGCGATCACGATGGAGAACAGCGCGGTGGCGACGATGCCCGGCCGGACCATCGGGAGGACGATCTCGACGAAGATACGGAACTCCGAGAACCCGTCGACGCGCGCCGCGCGGATGACGTTGTCCGGGATGTTCTCGAAGAACCCCTTCAGCATCCACGAGGTGAGGGGGAGCGTGTACACGAAGTACGCGAGCACGAGGCCGGGGTGCGTGTTGATGAGCCCCAGCGACCGCAGAATCTGGAACAGCGGCACCAGAATGACCACGATGGGGAAGATGCGGCTGAGGATGACGAACGTGGACGTGATCCTCGACCCGCGGAACTCGAACTTCGCCCACCCGTAGCCGGCGAAGATGGCGAGCAGGACGGACGCGACCATCGTGACCAGCGTCACGATGACGCTGTTGACGAAGTAGTCCATCATCGGCCCGCCGACCGCCGTCTGGTAGTGCTGGAGCGTTATCTCGCCCGGGGCCGGGAACAGGGTGGGCGGGATGGAGAATATCGTCGACGACGGCTTGAGCGAGGAGCTGATGATCCAGAAGATGGGGAACAGCACCAGCGCGAGGACCCCGTACGCCAGGAGGTATCGGAGGTACCGACGCCCCTTGGACTCGTACGCGGCGCTGGCGGTGCTCACAGGTCCACCCCCTGCCGGCTGAGCACGCGCATGTAGGCGAGCATGAACAGGAACATGATCCCGAACATCAGCACCGACAGCGCCGTGCTCAGCCCGAAGTCGAGCTGCTCGAAGCCGAGTTCGTAGACCTTCACCGGGAAGATCATCGTCGACCCGACGGGCCCGCCGCCGGTCGCGGTGTAGATGATGGCGAACTGGTTGAAACACCAGATCACCGAGAGCAGCACCACGATTTTCATCACCGGCATCAGCTGGGGCAGCGTCACGTGACGCATTCGCGCGAGGTACGGCGCACCGTCGATGATGGCCGCGTTCTGTAACTGGTCGTCGACGTCCTGTAGCCCGGCGAGTAGCATGATCATCACGAACGGGAACCGCTTCCAGAGCGCGGCGAGTACGAGCGAGAACAGCGCCAGGTCGGGGTTCGACAACCAGCCGATCGAGCTGCTGACGAGACCGACTTCCAGCAGCAGGTGGTTGATGATTCCGTACTGGGGGTTGTACATCCACTTGAACACGAGCGCGACGACGACGGCCGGCGTTATCCACGGGAGCAGGTAGAGGCCCCGAAGCAGCTTCTTCCCGGGGATTTTCGTGTTCAGGATCAGCGCGAGTGCGAACCCGAACGCAATCTGGAGGATGACGCCCAGGACGACCCACACCACGCTGTTTCGAACCAGCGGGACGAACCAGCTGGCGGTGAACATCGCCTCGTAGTTCTCCAGTGAGACGCCGGCAACGCCGGTCGTCTGGAAACTGAGGACGAACGTGTTTATCATCGGGTAGAGCAGGAGTGCGAGGATCAGCAGGAACGTCGGCAGAATAAACAGGAGACCGACGTTCGCTCCGATCCCTTTCAGCTGCTCTTTCGCCCGGTCGTATCCCGGTATTCGGCGCGTCGATTCGATTTCAGACATGCTCTGTGTAGTAGGGTGAATTTCGGCGGCTGACGACCGGGTTACAGCAGACCACGGATTCGGTCGGCCAGGTCAGTCATCGCCTTGTTGGCGTTCTTGTTCTCGAGCAGGAGGTGCTGGTACTCCTCACGCTGGGCGGCCCACATCTTCCCCTGGTTGGGGTGAATGGTCGGGAACGCCGCGTTTTTGATCTCCTCGACGAAGATGTTCCCCACGTCTCGACCGAGGCCGTCTTTGAACCCTTTGAACGTGGTTTCCAGCCCGTCGGTGAGAATCGGCGGCAGCTGCGCGTACTTGTTGATGTGCTCCAGCTTCATCAGGTGCTCGACGAGTTGCCACGCCTGGTCCTGGTTTTTCGCGCCTTTCGGGATGACGAAGAACCACCCGCCGGAGAATCCGGACGCCCGCCCGTTGGGATGCTGCGGGTTGTACGTGATTCCGTACTCGATGTCGGTCTGCTCGTCGAGAATCGCCTTCTCCCAGCTCCCGGTCTGGTAGGCGAATATCTTCTCGGACTTGAACAGCTCCCGGAGGTTGATTCCGTTCATGTTCACGACGCCGTCGGGGACCAGTCCGTCTTTGACGGCCGTCTCGGTGAACTTGGCAGTGTCGACGCCCGGCTGCTTGTCCAGCAGCGTGTCCGACTGGTCGCCGGTGAGCCAGGAGTCTTCCCCGGTCGTGTGGTAGAACCCGGACCACTGGACCGTCGTCTGGATGTGGTCCGCTCCCGAGAGGCCGATGGGGCGGACGCCGACGGCGTCTTTGACGTCCCGCGCGACCTTCAGGAACTCGGGCCAGGTCTTGAAATCCGGCTTTTGCGGGTCGTACCCCGCCTTCTCGAGCATGTTGGGGTTGTAGTAGAGAGAGCCCCAGTGCCCCGACATGACCGGAAGCCCGTAGGTCTCCCCGCCGCTCGACGAGATGTCGAACTTCCGCTCTCGAACGATGTCGGACCGGTCGAACGTCTTGGCGTTGTCGATTCGGTCGCCGATCGGTTCGAGCATGTCGTTGTCCGCCATCGCCAGGATACCGCCTGCCGGTATCAGCGCGAGGTTGGGCGGACTGCCGGCCTGGACCGCGGTCTGCGTCTTGTTGATGAGCTGTCCGGCCTGCGCGATGCCGTTGATGTCCACCGTGTGTCCGGTCTCCTCCTCGAACGCCGACACGGCGTCTCTGAACGCGTTGAGGTTCTTGTCCGTCGCCT
>JBEPXT010000141.1:0-9333 GCA_041641795.1 Salinigranum sp. | reverse complement strand
CAGATGCCGGAGAGCATCAAGAACAACGAGGACCTGTGGGCCGCCTGTATCGGTGGGGCCGAGCGAGTCGACCGCTATACGGCACTCATCGAACAGTCCGGATTCGAAGTGACCGACGTCCGGGACAGCGCCCAGTACGAATTCCTCACGGATCAGGCCGCGAATGCATGTCAGACGTACGGCGTAAAGAGCATCTCGCTCGGCGCCAGGAAGTGAGAAACATGGGAACTGACGCTCAAGCGGATCCGATAAACGAAGAGAAACTGGGCGAACTCGTGGAGACCTCACTCGTCGATCTCGGCGCAACAGTTCACGCCGCACTCGTCGTCGTCGGTGACGAACTCGGGCTGTACGCGGCACTCGACGACGCAGGACCGCTCACGTCGGCTGAACTCGCCGAGACAACCGACACCGTCGAGCGGTACGTTCGTGAATGGCTCCGCTCACAGGCCGCAGGAGGGTACGTGACCTACGACCCCGAGACCAGCCGCTACTACCTCTCTCCGGAGCAGGCACACATCTTGGCCGACGAGAGCAGCCCCGTGTTCATGCCGGGCGCGTTCCAGCTCGTCGGGTCAGTAGCCAAGATCGGTCCGGAACTCCGGGAGGCTTTCCGAACGGGCGAGGGCATCGGCTGGCACGAGCACGACGAGGACGTGTTCCACGGCACGGAACGCTTCTTCGGACCGTCCTACGGGGCGTTCCTCCTCGACTGGATCGGAGCGCTCGACGGCATCGACGCCAGGCTGAGAGCAGGCGGACGGGTCGTCGACGTGGGGTGCGGTCACGGTGCGCCGACGATTCGGATGGCCGAAGCGTACCCCGACTCGACGGTCGTCGGCGTCGACTACCACGAGCAATCGATCGAAGTGGCGTGCGAACGGGCGGAAACAGCAGGCGTGGCCGACCGCGTTAGCTTCGAAGTGGCGACCGCGAGGGAGTACACCGGCTCCGACTACGACCTCGTCACGATGTTCAACTGCTACCACGACATGGGCGATCCCGTCGGTGTGGCGGCCCACGTCCGGGAGACGATTGGGGAGGATGGTTCGTGGATGATTGTCGAACCGTACGCCGACGACCGGGTCGAGAACAACCTGACTCCGTTCGGCCGTCTCGGATATTCCATCTCGACGCTGGCCTGTACGCCGAACTCGCTCAGTCAGGACGTCGGCTACGGACTCGGCGCGCAGGCAGGCGAGGCCCGGACCCGGGAAGTGGTCACTGAAGGCGGGTTCACGCACTTCCGCCGGGCGGCCGAGACGCCGACCAGTCTGGTCTTCGAAGCAAAACCCTGACTTCTCACCTGGTGACCTCCTCCCGGTCGGCGTACTCGACGTCGTCCACGGTTCCGTCAGGAACGAGCTACTTCGCGGCGACGTCCGCCCAGACCAGCCGGTGGTCGGACGCCGCCTGGACGTCCTCGCCGAGATTGCGCTTCGTGGCGTTGGGGTTCGGCCAGACCACGGACGACGAGCGCAGTGAGAGGTCGGGGGAGGGCAGCACCCAATCGACCTGTGACCCGTCGCCGAAGACGGCTGTCGCCTCGGGGTTCCCGAGCCGCGCCCCGCCGGGGCTCGTCGGCAGTTTTCGCGTGTTGAAATCATCGTTCTCGAGGAAGTACTTCGTCGCCGGATCCAGTGGCCGGTCGGTCTCGGGTCCGGCGTTCATGTCTCCCATCAGGACGTACGAGGCGTCGTCGAGCCCGCCCCGGGTTCCGCTGTCGTCGTAGACGTAGTCAGCACCGGCGACGTAGTCCGCGAAGAACCGAACCTCGTCGTGGTTCCACCGGCCGTTGAAGTTGTTCGGCCCGTCGAAGACCGGCGGCGTCGGATGTGCGAAGAGGCCGTGGACGACTCCGCCGTCCACCTCGAACGGGACGTCGATGTGCGTCTTCGAGGATAGCCGGTACACCTCTGTCTCCTCCGGAGTCAGATAGAGGCCGCTCTCGTCGACGTCGTCCGTCCCCCGAACCGGGATGAGATTCCCGGGCATGTCCTGCCACAGGAACTTCTGGAACGACCGTACCGCGCTCTCGTCGAAGGGATACCGACTGGCGATGCCGAAGGCGTAGTGACCCGGGTAGAAGCCGAACCCGTACGCGTCACCGGGGCGCTGGCCGGCCTCGCCGTCCTTGTTGAAGTCGTAGTCGGTTTCCGGGAGGACGCCGGTGTTGCTGTCCGGCTGGAGGGTGTACGGGTAGTCGATTCCCTCGAGGTCGTCACGCTGCGGGACACTGAGGTAGTTCTCGACGAACGCGTCGATGTTGGTCCGGTCAGTCGCCGTTCCCTGTTGGAGATTGTTGGTGAGCTCGTTGATGACCAGCACGTCCGGTCGGACTTCCTGGACGACCCGAGCGGCGGCCGCTGCCTGCGGATCGCCCGGCGTCTGGACCTGTTCGGTCTTCAGATCGACGACGTTGAAGGCGGCGTACCGAACGGCGCGTGGTCCGTCACGAGCGCTTGCGAGCCCCGATATACTGGAGACGGTTACTGTCGCGCCGATACCCTTCAGAAAGCCTCGTCGCGAGGTGGAGCGCGGCATGGATAGACGTCAAACCGGCGTCACATAAATGTCTGGAAATAAGTAATATCGAACATCAAACAACCAGCAGTGTGCCACTCGCCAACCTCGTCGGCGCCGCCTTCGCTCCCCGCGTGTGGCGCCGAGACTCGTGGTCTCTTCCAGGACGCCTGCAGTACCTCTGAGCGTGCTTGCACCCGTCCTCACAGGCATTCTACGATTTTAGTGGTAGCATCCCCCCGGTGACCACCTGCAACGTCTCCCGCTGTCCGCGAAACGTTCACGGTACCCGGTACAGAGTATGCAGAGTATGGGCTCTGGGGTCCCCTCACCTGACATCGACGAGAGCGTCATCGAGAGCATCGAAGCACTCGCCAACCAGCAACGGTTGGAGATTCTCGTCGCGCTGGCCGAGCGGAAATACGAGGACGTCGCGGAGCCGTCCGCGATGTCGTTTACGCGTCTGTACGACGCCGTGAGTTGCCAGAGCACGTCGCAGTTTTCCTATCACCTCAAACAGCTCGTCGGCCGATTCGTCGCTGACACCGACGATGGATATCAGCTCACGTATGCCGGCGACAAAGTCCGTCGCGCGCTCTTCTCGGGGCTTTACGAGTCGTCTCACGCGTTCGGTCCCGTGGCCGTCGATGGAACCTGTCCGAACTGTGGTGCGGAGTCGCTTCGTGCGCACTCGGCCGACGAGCAGTTCACCGTCGAGTGCCGACAGTGCGAAACGCCGATTCTCTCGGATCTCTTTCCCCAGAGTGTCGCCCGGGAGCGGTCTACGCAAGAAATCCTCGACAGTTTCGGATACAGTATCTGGGCGAAGTACCTCTTCGTGCGAGGGAACGTCTGTCCCGAGTGCTATGGCCGACTCGACACCGCCGTCCACCAGTTAGCGCACGGAAAACGGTCCACGAGCGTCTCGGTGAGCGAGTGCCGCCGGTGCTGGTTCAGAGTCTCTTTCCCCATCGACGTCGTCGTCGCGTTCCATCCGGTAGTAATCGAGGCGTTCTGGAACCACGGCGTCTCCCTCCTCGATATCCCGCTCTGGAAGCTGTTTCGGTACACGACCGCCGAGAACTGGAACACGACCGTGAGGGAAACGGAGCCGTTCGCCGCGTCGGTCGAAATCGTCCTCGACGAGACGGCGATTCGACTGGCGGTCGACGACGAGCCCTCCGTCGTCGTTCTGGAGAAGACCCAGCGGCAGCGCTCCGACGGGAAGCGCGAGTGAGATTCCTCGGAGGCGACTCTCTGAGCGACTCCTCACGGAAAAGCGTGTTCCACTGTGAGCCACGGGTGCGTCGCTACTGAAACCGACGTGGAACCCACCGACGCTCGGCAACTCTGGACCGATGGCCGAATTCCACTAACGACGAGCCTCGATCTCGACCCGGACACCACCACTCAAACGTATTTGAGTAATCGGTCTGCCAATTTGTAACCAATATGACAATTTTTATCCGCTCCTCCCGAGAAGCAACGGCTATGCCATCGCTCTTTCACTCGCTGATAGACGACCACCCCGTTGTCGCGTTCTTCGTCGGAGCATACGCGTACACGTGGATTATCTCTGCCCCGGCAGTGTTCATGGAGCCGAGCTGGTCCGCGGCTATCCTCGTTTACGTCGGGAGCTTCGGTCCGCCGGTGAGCGCGGCGATAGTGACGTGGCTTCGGGGGGACGACGTCAGACAGTGGGCGAGCCAGATTACGACGTGGCGCGTGGGTTGGGGCTGGTGGGTCGTCGCGTTCGGCCTCCCGCTCGTCGCGGCGGCGCTAATCTCGGTTGGAATCTTCGCCGTTCGAGGCCCCGTCGACTTCGGCCGGGCGCTCCCGTCGCCGGTACTGTTCGCCGGACTGTTCCTCTTCACGCTCGTCCTCAGCGGCGGCCTCAACGAGGAACCTGGATGGCGAGGGTTCGCTCAAGCGAGACTCAACGAACGGTACGGAGCGTTCACCGCGAGTCTCGTCGTCGGCGTCGTCTGGGCCGGCTGGCATCTGCCGTACTTCCTCGCCCCGGTCACTCCCCACTCGAGTTTCCCTCTCGTGAATCAGGTGGGCTGGGTCGGTGGAATTCTCACCCTGTCGGTCATCCTCGCCTGGGCGTACAACAGCACCGGCAGCGTTCTCGTCGTGATGGTGCTCCACGCGATGGCGAATACGGCGGACGTACTCATTCCACTCGTCCCCGATGAACTCCTCGTCGACGGAGTGATCAACGACCGCGCGGTCGGTATCGTGACCGTCGTTCACCTGGTCGTGTACGCTGCCATCGCGCTTGCCATCGTCGCGTACTACGGCCGGAAGGCCCTCGCTCGCGGCGCGGTGCCCGGACCGGCCGACGTCGGAGGGTCGAACGCGTGAGTGCGAACGCCACGACTGGACAGACCGCGGTGGTCGCCTTCGACGACGTTCGGCTCTCCTACGGCGACGTGACGGCGCTCGACGGACTCACGACGACGTTCGACGCCGGCTTCAACGTCGTTCTCGGTCCGAACGGGGCGGGGAAGACGACGCTGTTTCGCGTCGGCGCCGGCATCCTGCCGCCCGACGACGGCGGCGTGACCATAGACGGGACGGACCCGTTCGTCGACCAGTCAGTGAAGACCCGGATCGGATACCTGCCGCACGGGACCCCCCTGAACGGTCAGCTGACGGCTCGGGAGAACCTCGACTACTGGGGCCGTGTCCTCGGACTCGACGCCGGGACCCGCGACGACCGCATCGAACGGACGGCCGCATCGATGGACGTCCAGGGCCTGCTCGACAGGCCGGCGACGGCGCTGAGCCGCGGGCAGCGCCAGCGGGTGACCATCGCGCGGATGTTGCTCGGCGACCCCGCGGTTCTACTCCTCGACGAGCCGACGACCGGCCTCGACCCGAGCGCGGCGAAGTCCCTCCGCGATCAGCTGGACGGGCTGGCGGCGGCGGGCCGCACCCTGTGTTACTCGACGCACAATCTGTACGAGGCCGAACTCCTGGCCGACGAACTCACCGTCCTCAAGGCCGGGCGCGTCGTCGCACAGGGGCCGAAGGACGCGCTCGTGGGACAGCTCAGAGGCGACGGCACTCGGGAGGTCCGCATCGAAGCAGACGCCGACGCGGGGACGTTCGATGCGCTCGGCGTCGACGCGCGCGAGGTGCGGGACGGGTGGGTCGTCACGCTCCCGGCGGACCGGTCGGTGAGCGACCTCGTCACCTCGCTCGTCGAGCGAGGCGTGGCCATCGAGCGCGTCTCCGAAGCGGAGGCGTCGCTCGAAGAGCTGTACGGTGAGCTGACTACCGACGAGGAGGTGCAATCGCGATGACCGAGACGCCCGGCTGGCCCACCCTCGCGCGAGCTATCGTCTGGAGCGAACTCAGGGGACGCGGCTGGCGGCTGTTCGCGTTCCCCGTCGGCGCCGGCCTGCTCTTCCTGGGGTTGCTCGGCGTGACCTCCCTCTCGCCCGGCGTGCTCACCGGCACGACCCGCGAGGCACTCGCCGCGCAGGCGGGGCAGTACTTCACCGGCGTGGAGGGGGACACTGCACTCCTGCTCGCGATGCTGGTCGTTCAGGGCCCGTACTTCGTCGCCATGATCGGAGCGGTACTGGCCGTGCTCGTCACGCAGACCGGGGTCGGACAGCGGCTGTCTGCAGGCGAACTGGAACTCCTGTTGAGTGGCCCGTACCGCGAGCGGGAGGTGTTCGTCGCGTTGGTTGTGGGGTCCTTCGTCCTCGCACTGCTGATGATCGGCGTGCTGATGGTGCTCTCGTTCGGCGGGTCGGCACTCGTCCTCGCGTGGGTCGACGTGTCGCTGACGACCGAGGTCGTACGACTACTGGCGACCGGGCTGGTGACGCCGATACCGCTGGCGCTGTGGGCGACGTTCCTCGCGGTCGTCGTGTACCTCCGGTTCCCCGACACGCCGGTCAACGGGACGGAACCCGGGAATCTGCTCATCGTGCTCGGCATCCTGCCGGCAGTCTCGCTCGTCGTCGTCCCGACTGCGCTCCCGGCGGTCAACCCACTGCTGCTCTCCGTCGGCGGTATCGCCGTCTCCCTCGGAGCGGTCGTGGGCGGCTGGATACACGTCCGGCGGTGGCTCGACGTGAAGACGCTCCTGTAGGTGACCCGGTCGAAAGTCGTGTTGGCCCCACTACGGTCTGATTTTCCGGATGCTCGCCCGTTCCGTTCGGCCCCGGGCGGCTTCGACGCAGGCGGTTCGTGTCTGATATTTAGACATCTAATTCAGAGTCCATCATATTCTTCCGTTATATTACGGTGCTACTGCTTTCCCGCCTTCCTCTGTACTAGGACACGGATCAATGTCAACATCACGAACCGAACCAACAGACAGAACGAACCGGCGGGACTTCCTCAAGTACGCCGGGGCGGTCTCGGTCGCGCTGGGCGTGGCTGGATGTAGCGGCGGTGGAAGGGACACCGCTACCCCGTCAGGTGACGGAACTGCCGGCGGTGGCGGCACAGAACCCCCGCAGGCGCTCCCGGAACCGACGGTCGTCGAGAAAGGCCAGGAGACGTTCGTCAACGCGTCTCACTTCGGCTCCTACGAGGCGCACGTGAAAGACGGGGTGATGACCGGACTCTCGTACTTCGAGGCCCCGTACAAACCGAACGTCAAAGGACCCGGGGTGCGGAATCGCACGTACGCCCCCGACCGGATCAAGTACCCGATGAAGCGGCAGGGGTGGAAGCCGGGCGGCGGCGACAGGGCGGGCCGGGGCAGCGACGAGTTCGTCCGAATCTCCTGGGACGAGGCGCTCGACCTCGTGGCCGACGAACTGAAGCGAGTGAAAGCCGACCACGGAAACGAGTCGATTCACGGACTGTCCATCTGGGCCGGCGGCGGAAGCTTCCACGACCCGGGTGGAGCGCTCTACCGACTCCTCTCCCTGTTCGGGGGCTTCACGACCCGGGTGGACAACTACAGCAACGCGGCGCTGTCGCGAGCGATGCCGTACAGCCTGGGGAAGCGTTCCAACCACGGCTGGACGGACATCGTCGAGAACACGGACCTGATCGTCTGGTTCGGCGCCGACCCGGCCGTCTGTGGCGAGGGCGGGGTCGGCGCCGGCCCGCAGATCGAGGTGCCCGCGCTGATCGAGTCCAGAGACGCCGGCGTCGAGCACGTCTGGATCGACCCGCAGTATACCGACAGTTGCAAGCTCACCGAGGGCGAGCACGTCTCCATCGTCCCCGGCACCGACAACGCGCTCCTCGCCGCGATGGCGTACGTCATGCTGGACGAGGACCTCCACGACCAGTCGTTCATCGACGAGTACGTCGTCGGGTTCGAACCCTTCGAGCAGTACATCCTGGGGGAAGCGGACGGCCAACCGAAAACCCCCGAGTGGGCCGCGGCGTACACCGGAATCCCCGCGAAGAAGATTCGAAGCCTGACCCGGAAGGTCACGGGTAATCGAACCGTCCTCACCGCTGGGTACGGAATCCAGCGGAGCCAGTACGGCGAGCAGTTCGTCCGGATGCACGCGACCATCGCAGCGATGGTCGGTCAGATCGGACTCCCCGGTGGCGGCATCTCGACGGCGCTGCACCGGAACTCTCCCGGACTCGTCTCCACCGACAAGAGCGGTCCAGGGAGCCTCCCCGTGCCGTCGAACCCGGTGGACGTTCGGTACCCCGCGTCCCACCACGCTGACCTGTACCTGAAGCCCGGAGAGACGTATGCCCACGACGGGGAAACCCGCGAATACCCGGACATCAGACTCGCGTGGCTCGCCGGCACGAACACGTTCAGCATCCACCAGGACACGAACAGGCTGCTCAAAGCCTGGAGACAGCCGGAGACGATAATCGTCAACGAGCCCTGGTGGACGCCGACTGCGAAGCACGCAGACATCGTGCTCCCGGCGGCGTGGAACTTCGAGCGCAACGACATCACCTCCGACGGGAACGTCGTCCTGGCGATGCAGAAGGCGATCGACCCCCTCTTCGAGTCGAAGACGGACTTCCAGATAGCCGCGGACGTCGCCGGACGCCTGGGGATAGAGACGCTGTTCACCGAGGGCAAAAGCGAGATGGAGTGGCTCGAGAACCTGTACCAGGCCTCGGACGTGCCCCTCGACTTCGACGAGTTCTGGAGCAGAGGTCGCTACGAGTTCGACGTCAGCAAAGACCGGACCGTCCCCTTCGAGGAGTTCAGGGAGGACCCGGAGGCGAACCCGCTGGGAACGCCGTCGGGGAAGATAGAGGTCTACTCCGAACAACTCGCCGAGTACGGGTACGAGGACGTCCCCCCGATTCCGAAGTTCATGGAGTGGGACGAGTACCTCGGGAGCCCGAAGGCGAAGCAGTACCCGCTACAGATGAACAACCCCCACGTCAGACACCGCCTGCACTCCCAGGCCGACAACGTCGCGTTCACCCGGAAGTGGGGGAAGGTCAACGGGCACGAACCCGTCTGGATCCACCCGGACGACGCGAAAGAACGGGGAATAGAAGAGGGCGATACCGTCCGCGTGTTCAACGACAGAGGACAGGCCCTCGGCGGAGCGAAGGTCACCAAGCGGGTCAGGCCGCGTACCATCGTCTTCTCGTACGGTGCCTGGTACGACCCGGAGACGCCCGGGAAGGTGGGCTCGCTCGATCTCGAGGGGACCTGCAACAACCTCAATCACGACAATCACACCTCGAGTCTCGCTCAGGGACCCGCCACGAAGGACTGTCTCGTGGACGTCGAGACGTACGGGGGAGAGTAATCATGGCTCAGATGGGATTCTACATAAACGAGCGGAACTGCATGAACTGCCACACGTGCGAAGTAGCGTGTAGCGACTGGAACGA